>JBOGYB010000471.1:0-2003 GCA_050696555.1 Solirubrobacteraceae bacterium
CGCCAAGTCGGGGCAGTACCAGGGCGTGCGTAACTTCTGGATGGTTACCAAGGGCGCACCCAAAAGAGCGGCGCTGAAATTCATCCAGTGGATCATCAGCTCTAAAAACGCGACGGCTCGCAAAATCATCAACTCTCAGTGGATCGCGGTCTACTGAGAGGGCGCCTCCTCGGAGGCGGACCGGCCGCGGCCGAGCGACGCGCGGAGTGGACGCTGCGCGCGCTCGCCGTGGGCGTGTTGGTGTTGATCGGTGCGATGGCGGTGACGGTCCTCTCCAAAGCGTGGCCGTCGTTTGCCCATAACGGGCTCGCGTGGTTTGGCAGCGGAGGGGACGTGGACACCCAGCTGAAGGCGATGATCGACGGGCCCACCGAACCTGCTCACTACGTCTACCACCTACGCGCCTGGCCGCTCATCTGGGCGACGATCCTCACCTCCGGTCTTGCGGTGTTGATCGGGATGGTGGGCTCGATCTTCGCGGCGGTGTTCATCGTGGAGTTCGCCCCCACCGCGGTGAGGCGTGTGATCGATCCGGTGATCCGGCTGCTGGCGGGGGTGCCCTCGGTGGTGTACGGGCTGATCGGCATCCTCGCGATCGCACCGTGGGTTGAACACAACTTCATCTCCACCAAACGCAAGCAGTCGGTTGTATACGTGGTGCAGCTCACCGGCGCGAACCTGAGCGTGGCGGTGTTGATCTTGTGCCTGATGATCATGCCGATCATGGTGGCGATAGTCGTGAGCGCGCTGGAGAGCGTTCCGAAGTCCTGGACGGAGGGCTCGGCAGCACTGGGGGTCAACCGCTGGCGTACCACTATGAGGGTGTCGCTGCGCACCGCCCGCCCCGCCATCGTGGCCGCCGCCGTGCTTGCGACCGCGCGTGCTCTCGGTGAGGCGATCATGCTCGCGATGGTGGCGGGATCGCGTGGCTTTTCCCCCAACCCGCTTGACGGACTGACGTTTCTGTTCGAGCCGGTTAGGCCACTGGCGGCGAGCATCATCCACCTCAAGGACGACCTCTCGATCGTGCCGGTGGAGCAGACCGTGTACGCGATGGCAGCGGTGCTGCTCGTCTCCTGCGCGTTGCTCTCGCTTGCCGGATGGGCAGCGAAGCAGCCGATGAAGCGCTACGGGATCAGAGCATGAGCACAGCTCAGACAGCGCGGATGACGCCGGGGTTGACCCCGCCGGCAGGGACTGTGCGCATGAGTCGCAAGCGCGACTCGGTAAGAAGCTGGCCGCTACTTGACCGCCTCGCTTGGGGAACGTGCTGGGTGGTGGGTATCGGGTTGTGTGTGGTGACCGCCGCGATCGTGTTGTTCATGGCGGTGAAGGGGGTCTCCTACCTGAGCCCGAAACTGCTGATAGAGCACCCGAACACCTCGCCCAACCAGGCCAGCTCGGGTGGGTTTCTGGACCCGATCGAGGGCACGCTACTCATAACAGCCGTGGGCATCGCGATCGCGGCTCCGGTGGGAGTGGCGTTGGCGGTGTGGATGAGCGAGTACCAGCGCCCGGCGGGGCTCGCGCGCGCCGTGGAGTCAGGGGTCGAGATGATCGCGGGGGCCCCGAGCGTGCTGCTCGCGATCTTCGGGTTGGCGTTGTTCGCGCGGCCGGCGCTCGCTTTTCTCTCGCAAACCTCGGCCGGGGGATCGGTGTACGGCAAGTCGTTCCTCACAGCGGGGACGATGATGTCGCTGATCGCTCTCCCACTGGTGGTGGCCTCGACACGGGAGGCGCTGATGCAGGTGCCCGCGCATGTGCGCGAGGCGTCGTATGCGCTCGGTAAGACGAAGGCGACGACGATCCGCAAGGTGTTGCTGCCCTCGGTGCGCCCCAGCATCGCCACGGGAGTGACACTGGGGATCGGGCGCATCATCGGTGACACGGCGATAGTGGTGTTCCTGCTGGGCGCCACCACCCGTATCGAAGGGGCGGGAGGTTTGGCGGGTATCTCAACCTTGCGGGGAACCGGGGAAACGCTGACGAGCTATGTGCTCTTG
>JBOGYB010000472.1:0-1997 GCA_050696555.1 Solirubrobacteraceae bacterium
CGCCACCACCAACCCATCGCCGCCGTTGTTGCCCTTGCCGCAAACCACCACCACCGGGCCGTCGGGCACGAGCTGCTCGACCGACTGCGCCACTCCAGCGCCTGCCCGCTCCATCAGATCGAGTGAGGGGATCCCCCGCTCCTCGATCGCCCAGCGGTCCACCTCTCGCATCCGCGGCGCCTCCAGCAGCGGCTCGCACCAATCGGGAAGGGCGCTCATCACCGAGCGATACTAAGCGCTACTCGACAGTTACCGTCTTGGCGAGGTTGCGAGGTTGGTCCACGTTCAAGCCCCGGCGCCTGGCTACCTCGTAGGCAAGCAGCTGCAACGGGATCACAGCAAGGATCGGCTGCAGCATCCAGTCGATAGCCGGCACGGGGATCGCCACCTCCACCTGGCCCGCGAGCTGGGTGTCGCCCTCGCTTGCGATCGCGATCACGTGCGCACCCCGCGCGCGCACCTCCTGCATGTTGGAGACGATCTTCTCGAGCACGGGCGAGTCGGTGGCGATGCACACCACAGGCGTAGACTCGTCGAGCAGCGCGATCGGTCCGTGCTTCATCTCACCGGCCGCGTAGGCGTCGGTGGCGATGTAGGAGATCTCCTTGAGCTTCAACGCCCCCTCGAGCGCCACCGGCAGGCCCACGTGGCGACCTAGATAGAGGAAGAATTCGTCACGCCAATGGTCGTCGGCCACTTTGGCTACCTGCTCGCCCACTCCCGAGAGGACCTCATCGATGCAGTGCGGTAGTCGCTTGACCTCTCCTACCAGCTCTGCGAGGCGCTCGGGTGGAAGCGTGCCGCGCAGCTCCGCCAGGCGCAGTCCCAGCAAATAGATCGCCGCCACCTGGCACACAAACGTCTTGGTGGCGGCAACACCTATCTCAAGGCCCGCCCGCGTGAACAGGACGCCGTCGGATTCGCGGGTGGCTTGCGATCCCATCACGTTCGTTATCGCGAGCACCTTCGCTCCGCGCTCGCGGGCCTTGCGCATCGCCGCGAGCGTGTCCGCGGTCTCGCCCGACTGCGAGATGCCGATCACCAGATCCCCCTCGCCCACGACCGGGTTGCGGTAGCGGTACTCCGAGGCAATATCCATTTCGACCGGCACGCGCGCCCACTCCTCGATCGCATAACGCCCCACGAGGCCGGCGTGATAAGAAGTGCCACACGCCACGACGACGATCCTCCTCACATCCGCGAGGATCGACTCGTCGAGCGCACCTGGCTCGTCAAGATCCACACCATCCCCGCGCGCCACCCGGTCGGCGATCGTCTCGGCGACCGCGTCTGCCTGTTCGTGGATCTCCTTGAGCATGAAGGTCTCATAGCCGCCCTTCTCGGCGGTGTCCTCGTCCCAATCGACCTCTTCCACCACTCGCTCCACCGTGCCGCCAGCGTGCGTGAGGATCGTCACCCCCTCGGGACGTAGCACTACGATCTCGCCATTCTCGACGTGCTGCACCGAGCGTGTCTGAGCAAGGAAGGCGGGGACAGCGGAGGCGATGAACTGCTCTCCCTCTCCCCTACCGACGACCAGCGGACACTCCTTGCGCGCCCCCACTAGCGTGTCGGGCTCGTGCACACTCATAGCGACGAATGCGAAGTGGCCCTCGAGTTCGGCGAATGCGGCCCTTACCGCCACGGCGAGGTCGCCGTCGTAGTGGGCGGAGACGAGGTGCGCGATCACCTCTGCGTCGGTCTCGGAGGTGAACTCGCTGCCTTCTGCTTGCAGACGCCCCTTGAGCGTCATGTAGTTCTCCACGATCCCGTTCACCACCACATGCAGACGATCCTCAGAGTCGTAGTGGGGGTGAGCGTTCTCCTCGCTCACACGCCCGTGCGTCGCCCAGCGGGTATGGCCGATACCCGTCGCCGGGAGCGAACGTGGCTCGGTGAGCGTCGCTACCGCCGTCCCCCCCTCGCTCTCAGCACGCTCACCGGCGTTGACGTCGAGCTTGGCCTGAAGCGCACTGAGGTTTCCCACAGAGCGCACC
>JBOGYB010000473.1:0-1995 GCA_050696555.1 Solirubrobacteraceae bacterium
GTTGGAGGCCGAGGGGGGTCCGTTTCGGGGTGAGCGGGTAGTGCTTGATGGCGCTCGGCTCGATGAGCTTGACGCCGACACTCTGTAGAAACCGCCTTCAGAACAGCACCATGCAGCGGTGCCGGCATAGCCAAATTTGCCATGTATCGTTCCTGCTGTGGACCTACACCCGCTCGCGGAGCATTTCGTCGATGTCGCAGATTCATACGAGCGCGGCCGTCCGGAGTACACGCCTGCCGCCGCCGAAGCCATCGCGGCGGAGTTGAATATCGCTCCTGGGACCCGCGTGCTCGATCTAGCGGCGGGAACAGGCAAGCTCACTCGCGCGTTGCTCGGCGTGGGCCTCGACGTGATAGCCGTAGAGCCGCAGGCGCAACTACGCGAAATCCTCACCGCCAGCGTGGGCTCCGAGCGGGTGCTCGACGGAGTCGCCGAGGCGATACCGCTCCCGAATGGGTCCGTCGCCGCGGTCACCGTGGCCGACGCGTTTCACTGGTTCGACCACGGCCCGGCGCTGCGGGAGATCCGGCGCGTTCTGATCCCGGGTGGCGGACTGGCAGTGCTACGGATCGTGCCCGACTGGAGCGGCGCCTCCTGGGCGCACGAGGTTGGGACAGTGATCGCAGAGCTTCGCCCGGATCATCCGCAATTCGCAGGCCCACGTTGGCAGGAGGCCGCTGAAGCAGAAGGCTGCTGGACCACGCCAAGGGAGATAAATCTGACGATGTTGCAGCCGGCAGACCCGGAGCGGGTTCTCGACTACATCGCGTCGATGAGTTGGATAGCGGCGCTGCCGAAAAACCAGCACGAGGAGACCGTTGGGAGGATCGGGGAGATCATCAGCGCCGGTGAGACGCCCGATGAGCTTCCGACCCACGTCGTCGTCGGCTTGACGAGCCTCGCCTGATTGCCGCGCGAGGACGATGCTACCCGCCGCGACATCAACGCCCACCTAGGGTGCTGTCACCAACCGAACAACGCGCTCGTCGGCGTCGAGCGCGAAGCCTGGGAGCGAGAAGCGCGTAGCAAGCAGCGCTGGGATGGCCTTTCGCTCGAGCGGCGTCACGCTCGTGCCCGCGGGTGTCTGCTCGGTGAGGGATAGCTCGCTCCAGTCGCACAGCAACGTGCCCGTACCGTCATCGTCGCGAACACCCACGATCAGGCCCGTGACGAACGGCGAGCGCGGGTGCGTGGAGGTCCACCAGTTGCTGGTCTCAACGTCAACAAGTGGTACTGGCTGCGGGAGAAAGCCGTAAACATCGGCCCATTCGTCCCCCTCCAGCTTCTGGAGCACGAGCTCGGGGCCGTCTTCGATGACGCGAAAACTCCAGCCCGACTGCTCCTGCGTGAGGCCCGGACCGAATGGGATCGGCTCGAGGATGCCGCGAGCGAACCCCACGTCGGCGTGCCAGCTAGCGCTGTTCTCCCGAACGCGAAGGACAAGGTGACTGCGGTGCCGCACCACGCCTGGCTTCGCGCCCACGCGCATGCGTGCCAAGAACATGTCCACCTCCGCGCCTAGCGCTTCGAGGGCCGCCTTCAGCAGCAGGTTCTGCTCGGTGCAGTAGCCACCGCGGCGTTCGGTCACCAGCTTGCGTTGGAGGTCCTCCACCTCCAACGACACCGGCAGGCCCTGGTGCGGGTCGAGGTTCTCGAACGGGATAGAGGTGAGGTGCGCCCTGTGAAGCTGTGCGATGCTCGGGCGTCCCTCCAGGCCGATCCGCTCCAGATAGGCGTCCAGGTCGAGCATCGTGGCGAGTGTAGTGGGCATGGCAGCCTTCGCCGCCTGTAAATGGAGAGCCACACAATGGCGCGCGTGGTGTGCCCTTGCCGTATCAGCCGAGCAGGCCCAACAATTCCTCGCGGTCGGGGCCCGGCAACTGTAGCCGCTCATGTTCGCCCGCCAGCTCGAGGATTCGCTCAGGGACACCCGCTCGTGCGAAGGTCTCGCTCAATGGCGTCAGACAGCTACGGGATTCAAGGAAGGCCCTGAAG
>JBOGYB010000474.1:0-1989 GCA_050696555.1 Solirubrobacteraceae bacterium
GCCAACCACTGCCGGTCAGGAACCACGCCCGCGAATTCTTCGGGGAGATCGATTTCGGAGGGGCTACCGACTCCGAGCCGACGGGCAAGTTGTTGGATGATGTTCCCGCGGCTGTTCGCGCGCTCACCGACTTCGAAGAAATATGTGTCCGAGGACACCTTCAGCGCTTCCACTAGCGCCATCGCCGGCAGCGCGGCTTTACCTGCGTTGCAGAAAGGCTGCCCACCCACTTCGATGCACGGACCTGGGCCGAAAACTTCATTGGGGGCGATGACACCCGCTTCGAGCGCCGCCATCGCCGTGATCGGCTTGAAAGTCGAGCCTGTCGGGTACTCCCCGTCGACCGCACGGTCGGTCAACGAGCCCGCACCTTCGGTGAGCGATTCGTACTGCTGCGGGGTGAGCTGTTTGGCGAATACGTTGGGGTTGAAGCTAGGGTAGGAGCCGATCGCGAGGATCTGCCCCGTGCGCGGTTCCATCGCCACGAAGGCACCGGCGTCTGCCGGCTTGCCGGCGGCCTGAGCTTCTGAAATGCCCTGTCGCAGCGCGCGTTCTGACTCCCGCTCCAACCCCAGATCGAGCGATAGGCGCAGGCTGTGACCGGCGATCGGCTCTGTCTCCGGCAACGCCGTCGGGATCGGTTCGCCGGCAGCATTCACCTGTACGTGCTCGGCGCCGGGAACCCCGCGTAGGTAGCGGTCGTAGTAGTACTCGAGCCCCTCCTGGCCCACCACCGTGCCCTGCTGGACGCCACGGAAGGATTTCAGCTTCAGCTCGTCTTCTGATACCTCGCCAACGTGGCCGAGCACCTGCGCCGCCATTTCGCGATAGGGATATCTCCTGATCGACACAGGTTCCTGCCTCACGCCCGGGAATTCGTTTCGGCGCTCAGAGAGGAAAGTGAGAGCGGCGCGGCCCGCGTCTTGCTTGATGGTCACCGGTGCGTAAGGCAGCTTGGTGATGCCGGCGATCACGCGTTCGTCGATCATCCGTGGACTCAGCCCGATCACCGGGGCGAGCCGGTCGAACAGGCGGCGTGTGCTCCTAGCCGATGCCGGCAGCTTGGGGATGGGGACGAAACGAAGGTGCGCCGCATGGTGGTGCAGCGCGTGCAATTCGACGCGCTCGGTGTGAGTGATCGACTTCCCGCTCAACTCGCTCTCGAACTCCTTCACCCGTTCGTGGGCTTCTGCATATTCGTCCTGAGCCTTGGTCAGCTCCTCCTGGTATTCGGCGGCCTGGGAACGCACGGCCGCGGGCAGCGCGCCAGGGATGACCTGAACGGCGTTGGTCGTGCTGCTGACAACGATCGGTCGTCCCGAGCGGTCGAGGATTTCCCCGCGTGGCGCGGGCACCGGCAGCACGCGCTGATCGTTGACCTTGGCCTGGTGGACGTACTGTTCGCCGGTTAGCACCTGCAGATACCAGAGTCTGAAGAAGATGATCGCGAACATCGCCAGCGCAAAACTGCCGAGGACGGCCACGCGCAGGCCCAGCTGTGGGGTTATCTGCCCACGCGGCTCGCTGCTGGGCTTAAGCCGCTCGATTGTGCTCATCGCTCGCGCTCCGAGGCACGCGTGAGCGGTCCGAGCGTCGAGGCCCCACCCACGGAGGAGCGCGAGCCACCGCGCAACGAGTCCTTTCTGCGACCCGTGGAATGAGACAGTGGACTCAGCCCCCCAGTCGTATAGGCGCGACGGCGGCGACGGCGTGGATCTTCAGGCAGCCCCCCGATCAGGCAGCGCCGCACGAGCGCCCACATCGGTAGCGCCACTATGGTGTCAACAAGCACGCCAACCACGATCTCGCGCAGGAGCTCGTAACTGACCGGGGCGTCGACCCCGAGCAGGAACTCGATCACCGAGTAGCTCACCATCGCGGTGGCCGCAGCGGCGGCGCCTACGAGTAGCGGGGTGAGGGCTGCTTGCGGGTCGCGCAGCTCGCGCAGGCGTCCCGATCCGTAGCCGATGAGCGTGAACGTGAGCGAGG
>JBOGYB010000475.1:0-1982 GCA_050696555.1 Solirubrobacteraceae bacterium
GTCTGGCGCACCCCGAGGAAGTGCTCCTGGTCTGGGGCCTTCTCATACGCATACGCCGGCGAGATCATCATTTCATCGACTTCCAGGTCGTCGTTGAGGAAGTCCAGCACATCCCTCACCGTCCGAGGCGAGTCGTGTGTGAAGAAGGTCGTGTTCGTCGTCACCCTGAATCCCCCCGCCTTGGCGGCCTTTATCGCCGCCACCGCTGTCTCGAACACCCCCTCGCGCTCCACTGAAGCATCGTGGCGCTCTCTGAGCCCGTCCATATGTACTGCCCACGCGAAGTAGGGACTCGGTTCGAAGTTCGCGAGCTTCCGCTCGAGCAGTATCGCGTTCGTGCATAGGTACACGAACCGCTTGCGCTTCACGAGCTCACCGGCGATCAGGTGGATCTCCGGGTGGATCAGTGGCTCGCCTCCCGCGATCGACACCATCGGCGCACCGCTCTCCTCAATCGCCCCCACCGCCTGCTCCACCGACATCCGCCGGCGCAGCACGTGGTCGGGATGCTGGATCTTGCCGCACCCAGAGCACGCAAGGTTGCACTGGAACAACGGCTCCAACTCCACGATCAGAGGAAACTTCTCGCGCCGCGCCATCCGCTGGCGCATCAGGTACCACCCCATCCTCGCGCCCTGTCTCATCGGAACAGCCATCGAAGCCTTCCCATCGATATCCGCGCCATCACACGCTCAATCCAAGCACAGTATGAAGTCTCCCCTGGCGCCGCAACCGACCCAGCGCCATCCCCACCTGACGCAGCGTGGACATTGCTCGCAACCCATCCGCCACCGTCGGCAGCGGTGGCCCTACCGGCAAGCGCTGCCGCAGCTCCCGCTCCGGCGTATCGGATAGGACCCGTACCACGATGAACGGTCTCCCCTGCGCGGCGCGCGCCACCCACGCCGACTCCATGTCCACGGCCACCGCCCCTGAAGTCTCCATCCGCGCGCGTGCATCGCCGGTGATGATCTGCTCCACCGACGCCACCGCGCCGTTGCATATCTCAATGCCGTGCCCTCCAAGCGCCTGCGCAAGCGCCCCCGCGGCTTGGCAGGGAATGCTCTGCGCTGCCGCGCAACCGTTCTCGTCGATCGTGAGCACCTCGCTTGCCACCACCACTTCGCACAGTTTGCTCGCCGGCGGCAACCCTCCGCCGAAGCCCAACACTACGAGCGCCACCGCCGGGTCTTCCAGCAACCGCGGCACCGCCGCGAGTGCCTTCCGCGGCCCCATGCCCGTTGTGCGCACCCTGAGCCCGGGCGCCGCCGAGCGCACAGCGAGTGCCTCCACCGCCAGGGGCGAGACGACGAGCACGTCGCTCATCGGGTGACCTTCAGTTGTCGCGTGGCGGGGCTGCTCATGCCTGGACCCTGGTTTTTTAGTCGCGGAGCACTCATGCCGCCATTGCCTCCCGCGCAGCGGAATGGCCGCTCAGAGCCGCCCCCTCCAGCGTCGCCGGCCAGCCCGTGTCGGTCCACGCGCCCGCGAGCACCAACCCGGGGATACTCGTGCGGGTCCCTGGACGTAGGGCACCGCTCCCGGGCGCCGCGCGGAAGGTGGCGGCATGCTCGCGGCTGATGTGCGCACTGCGGACCACCGCCTCGCGTGCGCGCGGGAACAGATCGCGCAATGCCCCCGTATAGCGCTCGCGCAACGCCTGCGGCTCCATCCTCATCTCCTCCTCGGCGCCCGACAGCGACACCGCGAGATATTGGCCTTCCGAGAGCCCCACCGCCTCGGTGCGATCGAACACATACTGCACGGGTGTCCCCACACCGGCGGCGAACCTCAGGTCGCACACACACCGGTCATACACCACGTGCACGTTAACGATCGGCGACTCCCCCAACCTCTCCCAACCAGCCGTCTCCTCGCCGAGCAGTGGCCTGAGCAGAGGGATCGCACGGGTGTGAGGCACCGCGCAAACCACGGCGTCACCCTCCACGACGATCTCCCCACCCGCGCGCACTCGTAGGGCC
>JBOGYB010000476.1:0-1978 GCA_050696555.1 Solirubrobacteraceae bacterium
GTCTATCAGACCGTCCGCGTCGGGTGGGTCTGGGGTCAGCGCTTGCTGCTCGCGCTGGCCATCATCTTGTTCGTTACGATCGCCGTGCTGCCACAGCTGGGGCTCTACCGGCCCGTGACGGTTCTCTCGGGCAGTATGCGTCCGACATTCTCACCGGGCGACACGATCCTCGTGGCCCCCGAGCCGGTCAGCGCCGTGCGCGTTGGGCAGGTGGTCTCCTACCAGGTGCCGGTGGGATACACGAGGTCGAGACGCACCGCATCTTGCGCATCCTGCAGGGCGGCGCTCACCCCGTTGTTCAGACTCAGGGCGACGCGAACAATTGGCCCGACCCATGGACGGCAAAGCTGGAAGGCAAGACCGCCTGGCGACAGGTAGTTGTCGTGCCGCATCTTGGCTACGCGGTCAACTGGCTACGCAGCCCGACGGTGAAGATGGTCGCGATCATCATCGTGCCGACGCTACTGGCACTGCTGATGCTCTCCGAGATTGGGGGTGCCGGCGAGCGCAAGGGACGCGGCACGGGACAGAAGCTGACTGGCGCGACGAGCCCGAGAACGATCAGCACCGAAGGCCATGCTTCGTAGAGCGCGCCATGCGACATGCGCGACCCTCGCGCTTCTGATGACTGCGGCGCTCGTGTGCGCGCCGGTCGCCCTGGCTGTTTTCACTACGACGACGGATGGTGGCCCGCTCACGGTAGGAACATCTACGCTCGCGGCCTCCACGAAAGTGACCTCCAGCCAAGTCAATTGCCGCAGCAACAAGGGCCCGGAAATCGAAGTCACGTGGTCCGCGACGAGCTCGAGCTACGCCACCGGCTACACGGTCGAACGCGCAACCAGTAGCACTGGGCCATATACCTCGCTCAGCAGCATTTCGATCAGTAAAACGTCCTATACCGACAGCAGTGGATCGCTGGCATACTCGACTACTTACTACTACCGCGTCAGTCCCGTGTATCGCTCTTGGAGCACGGCATCGAGCGCCGCGTCAGTAAAGACGCTCAGCAAAAATTGCCTGGCTGCTTGAGAGCAATGTCATTCTCAGCAAACAACTCGGACTCCCTACTAGCCCTGTGGGAGAAGCACCGTGCCGGTGCGCTGCAGCGCGTGAGCTTGATCGAACGCGCAGTGAATGAGCTGCAAACGGGAGGGCTAGACGAGCAGTTGCGCGACGAGGCTCAGCAGGCTGCGCACTCGCTGATCGGGTCGGTGGGAACCTTCGGCTTCATCGGCGCCTCGCAAGCAGCACGCGAACTTGAAGGCGAGCTAGCCAACCCGCCGGTTGAGCGCGCACCGACGATGTTGAGGCTGGCTGAGGGCGTGCGTCGTGAGCTTGAAGGTGAGCTGTCGGACAACATCCGCTTGCCCTCGCCCGTCAAGTCCGATCCCGCAGACGGGCGGCTACAGATCCTGATCGTGGACGATGACGCCGCGCTGTGCGAGCGCATCGCCGCAGAGGCAGGCTCGCGCGGAATTCGCTGCGAGGTCGCCTCAAGCCCAGACCAAGCACGCACGCTGTGCGCCCAGGACCCACCGGCGATCGTGCTGCTCGATCTCACCTTCGCGCCTGACGGGATGGACGACGCCTACACCCTCCTCTCAGAGCTCACGGCAGCGATGCCGCCTGTGCCTGTGCTCGTACTCACGGGCACAGGCACCTTCACCGATCGCGTCGAGGCTGCGCGGCGCGGTAGCCGCGCGTTTCTGCCCAAGTCGCTGGCGGCGGCGCAGGTGCTGGACGCCATGGAGCAGTTCCTCGCGCGTGATCGCCTCGCGACTACCCGTGTGCTCGTCGTGGACGACGATCACGCCGTGCTCGATGTCATGCGAGCACTGCTTGAAGCGCGTGGTCTTGAGGTATCGACGCTCGCCGACCCCTTGCGCTTTTGGGAGACGCTCGAGGAGGTGGCACCCGAGCTACTCATCCTCGACGTGGACATGCCCGGCGTCAACGGTCCCGAGCTGTGTCGCAC
>JBOGYB010000477.1:0-1962 GCA_050696555.1 Solirubrobacteraceae bacterium
GTCGAGGATCCCCTCCACCACCGCTCTCACGTCTGCGTCCCCCGCGCGGGCCTGGAGAGCGATCGCTCCCTGCCCCGGAGCCGGCACAAAGCGTGTTCCGTCCAATGTGCAGCCGATATCCCGCTCGCGTCCCAACCTGTGCAGCCCGGCGCTCGCAAGCACGATTGCGTCGAACCCTCCCTGTCCACTGTCCTCGCCCACGGTCGCCCCGTTGCTCGACGTGACCTCGTGCGCGAGCTTGCGCATACGGGTATCCACATTGCCTCGCAGGCTCACCACCTCGAGATCTGGCCGGACGGCAAGCAACTGGGCTCGGCGCCTTACGCTGCTTGTTCCCACCGACCCCCCGCTGGGTAGCTCCTCCAGTGAATGCGCGCCGATCAGTACGTCCTCGGCTGGGGCCCGCTCGACGATCCCCAGCAACGCCAGGCCGTCCACGATCTCTCCGGGGACGTCCTTGGCCGAGTGCACCGCCAGGTCGATCTCGTCCGCCAGCAGCGCATACTCCAGCTCCGCTACCCAACGCGACTTGTCACCTCCCGCGCGCGTCGCGTCCTTGAGACGGTCACCGCTTGTCTGCACGACCACCAGCTCAAGGCCACGCTCACCGAGAAGGGCCTCCGGGATCGCCCGCGTCACCAAGCGCGTTTGGGCGAGTGCCAGTGCGCTCCCGCGTGTCCCTATGCGCATGCGGCCGGCCCTATGAGCTCTTGCGGGCGCTCTTGATCGAGCGCACCTCGGCGAGCTTTGCTTTGGCGCTTTCGCCCTCTTCGCCGCGCTGTGCTGCGTGCGAGTCGCTTGTGCCCTCTTGTGGAGTATCGAGCCCAAACAGCTCCCGCACGAGCTGCAAGCTCGCGTGACCACGCTCCTCGGAGAGGCTGCGCAGGCGGATAGTAGGCTCGTGCAGCAGTCGGTTGAGCACTGCCTTCGCGATCGCGTCCACCCGCATGAGGTCGCGCTCGGATGCGGACTCCCAGCGACCCTCGTTCTCGGCGAGGATCTGCTCCACCAGCGCGTTGCCGTGCTCACGCAGCGCGGTCACGGTGGGAAGGGTCTCGAGTTGACCGAGCCAGCGCGCGAAGCGACGGATCTCCTCCTCCACGATCTCCTCTGCCTGCGGGACGATGTCTTCGCGTGCACCGAGGTTGCGCTGGACAACCGCCTGGAGGTCGTCGATGTCGTACAACGTCACCCCGTCGATATCGGCGCAGCGCGCGTCGACGTCGCGGGGCACCGCGATGTCGATCAAAAGCAGCGATCGACCATCGCGTTGCTCCATCACGAGCTGCAGCTCCTCGGGGCCCACGATTGGGTGGGGGGAGGCGGTAGAGGAGACGACGATGTCCGCCTCGAGCAGCTGGTCGGGGAGTTTGTCGAGTCCCACCACCGACCCACCGAACCGCTGCGCGAGGCTGAGCGCGCGGTCGGCGTGGCGGTTGGCGACGAAGATTGTGCCCACACCCTGGTGGGCGAGCGCTTGCGCGGTGAGCTCGCTCGTCTCCCCTGCGCCAAGGATCACCACGTGGCGGTGGGTGAGTCCACCGAGCACATCCTGGGCGAGGTCCACGGCAACCGATGGAACGCTCACTCGGGAAGAGCCGATACCCGTCTCCGAGCGCACCCGCTTGCCGGTGGTGAGGGCTGCTGCGAACAACCGGTTGGATAGGGGTCCGGTTACGCCCGCGTGCATCGCTGCTTCGTGGGCGCGCTTCACCTGCCCTTGGATCTCCGCCTCGCCGACGATCATCGACTCGAGTCCCGCGGTCACGCGGTAGAGCTGGCGCGCCGCGTCGCAGTTGCGCGGCGAGTAGATCTCGTGTGCGAGCTCGGTGGGGCGAATGCCCGCGCGCCTCGCGAGCATCCCCAGCACATCGGTCTCCGCCCGTACGGGGTCGCCCACGACGAGGTACACCTCGGTGCGATTGCAGGTGGAGATGACTACCGCCTCGTGTACCTCTACGG
>JBOGYB010000478.1:0-1959 GCA_050696555.1 Solirubrobacteraceae bacterium
GCAGCTACGAGGGGCTGTGCCCGTTCCACGAGGAGCGCACTCCCTCCTTCAGCGTGGAGCCGATGGAGAAGGTGTACTACTGCTTTGGCTGCCAGGCCTCGGGGGATGTATTCACATTCGTTCAGGAGACCGAGGGGGTGGACTTCAAGGGGGCGCTCGAGCTACTCGCCGATAGGGCGGGAATCGAGCTACAGGTGGAGAAGGAGGATCCCCGCGAAGCCGAGCGCCGCGCACGCCGGGAGCGGCTGCTCGAGCTGCTTTCCCGTACTGCGTCCTACTACGAGCGCTACCTGTGGGAGTCCGAGGAGGCGGCGCACGCCCGAAGCTACCTGTTGGATCGAGGGATGGGTGAGGAGATCCTGAAAGCTTTTCGCGTGGGGTATGCCCCCTCCGCTTGGGATCGCGTTCTGCTTGCGTCCCGTCGTGGCGGGTATTCAGAGAAAGAGCTCTACGACACCGGTCTTGCGCAGCGCTCACAGGAGCGGGGGGGGTTGTATGACCGTTTTCGCGCCCGCATCATGTTCCCGCTGGCGGATATGCGGGGACGAGTGCTGGGGTTCGGCGCACGGGCGATGAGCGAGGGGAGGGGCCCCAAGTACCTGAACACCTCCGACAACGACGTGTACCACAAGGGCCGCCATCTCTACGGAGGGGATCTCGCCCGCGCGGCGGCGGCAAAGGCGGGGGAGGCGATCCTGTGCGAGGGGTACACGGACGTCATTGCCCTCCACCAGGCGGGCTTCAAGAACGCGGTGGGATTGATGGGGACGGCGCTCACCGACGAGCAGGTGGGGGAGCTGGGGAGGCTGGCACAAACCGTGCTGCTCGCGCTCGACGCCGACAGTGCGGGCCAGGAGGCGATGCTGAAGGCCTCGAGACTGGCCGCGCGACGCAAGCTCGAGTTGCGCGTGGTGGAGTTGCCCGCGGGTGCCGATCCCGCCGAGATGTTGCAACGTGAAGGGGCGGACGCTATGCGTGAGGCCATCTCCCGGGCGGTCCCGTTCGTGCGCTTCCGTGTGGAGAGGGTGCTCGCCGGCGGGGATGACTCGAGCCCTGAGGGCCGCGACCGCATGATCGGAGAGCTGCGCCCGGTGTTCGCAACGCTCCCCCCGAGCGCCATGCGGATGGACCTGACAAAGCTTGTGTCGGGGAGACTGGGGTTGAGCGAGGGTCTCGCGGAGACGCTGCTCGCGGGTGGCACGGCACAAGACCGTCCGGCAGGGCGAGGGAGCGCAGGCGTGAACGGGTTCAGTAGCCTCGGTGGCTCTGCGAGGGCCGGGAACGCCGCCGGACAGGGCTCAGACACCAGGAGGGTGCTCTCGGGCCGGGAGGACACCGAGCGGGCGTTTCTCGCATTGTGCATCGCCGCTCCCGAGCACGGTCAGAAGGCGCTTGAGGATGTCGTGGGGGAAGGTGTGTTCACGAGCGATCTCCTGCGTCGTGCGGCGGCCCACTTGAAGGAGGGTCACCTCGCCGAGCCGCTGAAAGGGGTGGAGGATGAAGACCGCGAGCTCGTGTCGCTGCTCGCCGAGCTGACGGTGGAAGCAGGACGTTGGCCGGTATCGGAGCGAACCACAAAGCCCGCGATGCTCGAGGTGCAGCAGCTCCAACTCCAACTTGCAGCGATCGATCGCCGTATCCACGCCGCCCGCGCGCAGGGCACGGGTGAGGTGAGCGACCTTGCCCGCCGCCGAGGAGATGTAAAGCGAGACTTCGACCGCGCCCAGGAGCGAGCTTTGGCGGAGAGTGGGTCGGAGAACCTGCTCTAGCCTTCAACGCCCAGGGCGCGCTAGTAAAGTAGCCCGAGCTTCACGATCTGGGGTAGCTCAATTGGCAGAGCATTCGGCTGTTAACCGAAGGGTTGTGGGTTCGAGTCCCACCCCCAGAGCTTGAGACCCCTCCGCCCCCCGACGGGGGCGGGATCCCCTGGGGGAGCTAGATGGAGTCCCACCCCCAATG
>JBOGYB010000479.1:0-1958 GCA_050696555.1 Solirubrobacteraceae bacterium
GTACTCAAGGGCGACGACACGCTTGTCGTCGACCCCGGGGGGCGTGTCGCGATCAGCCGCGGCGACAGTCCGGCACTGGCGACAGCCGGCACGGGCGATGTTCTCACAGGCACGATCGCAGCGCTGCTCGCTCAGGGACTCGAGCCATTCGATGCGGCCGCAGTGGGTGTGCAGCTGCACGCACAGGCGGGCCGCGAGGCGGCACACGCGCTTGGGGCTCCGGAGGGAGTGATCGCAAGCGATGTGATCTCGGCGCTGCCGAGAGCGAGGCAGGTGTGAGCTCCGGGCCTGACAAACCTGGCTCTGATGGCGTGCATGTCGTGTTCGCCGATGGGCGGGATGCAGCCGTGCGCCGCGCGCTTGCGCGCGTGAATCTCGCCGCCATCGAGCGCAACTGTGTGCGCCTGCGCTCCGGGCTTGCCGGAGACTGTGAGCTGTGCGCAGTGGTGAAGGCCGATGGATACGGGCACGGTGCCCTCCCGAGCGCGCACGCTGCGCTCGCAGGGGGCGCGAGCTGGCTGGCGGTGGCGGGTGCACGGGAGGCCGTCGAGCTACGGGCAGGGGGTCTAACCGGTGTGAGAGTGCTCGTGATGGGGGCGCTTAGCCCGGTGGAGTTGCGCGAAGCGCTCGACGCTAATGCTGATGTGGTGGTGTGGCGAGAGGAGGCAGTACGCGCTGTTGCCGAGGCGGGCGGTGGGAGGGTGCACGTTAAGCTCGACAGCGGCATGGGGAGGCTCGGCACGCGTGACACCCACGAGGCTTCTCGGGTGGTGGAGCTTGCGGCGAGTATCCCGGGTGTGGAGCTGGCCGGTGCGATGACCCACTTCGCCACCGCCGATGACCGCGACGATCCCTTCTTTGAGCGTCAGCTCAAGGCGTTTGGTAGTTGGGTGAGCACCGTCAAGGCTGCCCACCCTGGTGTGCTGGTGCATGCCGCCAACAGCGCTGCCACTCTGCGCGACGTGGATTCGCACTTCGATATGGTGCGCTGCGGAATCGCCGTCTACGGAATGGACCCCTTCGGTGAGGACCCCACCGCAAGCGGTCTCGATCCGGCGCTGGAGCTTGTATCCTACCTGGCGGAGGTCAAGCGTTGCGCCGCTGGGCAGAGCACTGGCTACGGGCGGCGCTTCATCGCACAGAGCGACACCTTCCTGGGTGTGCTGCCGATCGGTTATGGCGATGGTTGGCGTCGTGCCCTGTCGGGCAACGCCGAGGTGCTCGTGGCTGGGCGGAGGCGCCCGATCGTGGGGACTGTGAGCATGGACAACCTCACCGTGGACCTGGGTAATGGGTCCGAGGCGGGTGCTCTGCTGGGGGAGGAAGCCGTGTTGATCGGCGCTCGCGGCGAGGAGCGCGTCACCTCGGAGGAGCTGGCGCGACGGATGGGTACGATCAACTACGAGATCACCTGTGCGCTCACCGCGCGGGTACCCCGGATCTACCATCGCGATGGGGGAGAAGCGAGCGAGTCCTCGCCCTCCGGCGTGGATCGTCGATGAGTGCCCACGCACTCGACATCGTTCGCGCCGGCTTGGTTGGCTGGAGAGCCTGGTTGGTGGGTGGAGCCGTACGAGATCGCTCGCTCGGGCGAACGCTCGCCGACCTCGACGTGGTTGTGGACGGCGATCCGGGTCAGGCCGCCAAAGCGGTCGCCCTGGCGGCGAAGGCCGCCGGTGAGAAGGCGGCGTGCTTTGCCCTCTCGGAGGAGTTCGGTGCATGGCGCGTCGCCGCTCGCGAGGGCTCCTGGCAGATAGATGTGGAGGCCCTGCGCGGTGGCTCGATCGAGGCCGATCTGGCCCTACGCGACTTCACCGTAAACGCCATCGCCGAGCCAGTCGAAGGCGGGGAGCCACTCGATCCGCTGGGTGGCCTCGTCGATCTGAGTGCTCGCCGGCTGCGACTCGCCGCGCCTGGCGCCTTCGAGGACGATCCGCTGCGTGTGCTGAGGCTCGTAC
>JBOGYB010000480.1:0-1956 GCA_050696555.1 Solirubrobacteraceae bacterium
GGTAGACGCCGCGCCCGTGCAGGCGTGCCTCGCGCCGCGTGAGCACGACTAGCGCCAGGAGGATCCCGGGGGCGAGCCCGAGGAAATTGAGCTTGGTGAGGGAGCCCACCGCGCACACCGCGCCTATCGTGAGCGCCAGGCGCTGGGAGAGCCCACGCCGGAAAGCACGCGCCAGGCAGTAGAAGACGGCGGCGGACAGAGCGAACAGCATCGCGTCGGGGTTGACGGTGCTCGTGGAGAAGCCAAACAGGGGGGCAAGCGCCGCGCCGAGGCCACCGACGGTCCAGGCCCAGCGACGGGCCGGGAGGACCTCGCGGATGAACAGGAACACGAACAGCGCGGTGACGGCGCCGAACAACACGCTCAACAGCCGCATCAGCGCCACCCGGTCGAGGATCGAGCCACCGGAGCCCAGCTCGTAGGGGATAGTCTCCAGGGCATAGTAGAGCGGAGGCTCGGACGTGGCCACTCCGGCGCCACCCGGGCCGCTGCGCGAGGGCTGCTGTCCGAGGTCGCTCTCCAACTTCGAGTGCTCGGCGGCTGAGAAGATCGTATGACCGGCAGGCCGGAAGCGGACCTGCTGATGGTGGAGATCTTCCAGCGCCAGCTGCTCCTCGGGCGAGAATTCGCTGTTGGTGGAGGAGGGTAGACGTCCGTTCTCGGCGAGCTCCTGCACGTAGGCGAAGTGATCCGGTTCGTCGAGCGCCTGGAACGGGGGCATCACGAAGGACCAGCAGGCGGCATTGACGAAGGCAACCGCCGCGCACACCCAGGCGGCGGTGGGAACACGCCCAAGCGCCGCGCGCGCCGCGGCTAGCGGAGAGGGCCCGCTCGATGCGCGTCGGGGGCGGGCCCGCTTGACTGTGGAGCGCTTGGAGGGTGCGCGCTTGGGCCTGGGCCGGGTGCTCACCGTAGCTCCCGCAGAGCTAGCCAGCAGGTGCCAGCGAGGACCGAGCCCATCGCCAGGAGCAGCAGCAGGACAGGCCAGGTCCCTGATGGCGCGTGGCCCAGTCCGAGCCGCCGCGCGACGGTCTGCGCCGAGGACCACCACGAGCTGTGAGCGGAGCGGAGGTATTCGACGGTGAAACGGCCGGGGAGGATCTTCCCGGTAAGTGTGCGGGCGGCCAGGGAGGGAGCTGTGGCGGAGCCCCCCACTTCGACCACTTCAGCGGTGCGAGCGACGCGGAAGCAGATACGCGCCGCCACGACGGGGTGGGCGAGCGGTTTGATCGGGACGGTGACGGCGCCCGCGGTCCAGCCGTTGCCAATGGATCGCTCGTCGAGCAGACCGGAGGGAGAGGCGACAGTGACGTCCACATGCGGACCGATGACGGCGACGAATATGAGCCGGATCGCAGTGACACCGGCCGGCACGGTTTCGCCACTCTGGCACGCACCGGTGCCGCTCGTGGCCGTGAAGATCGGCTGATCGGCGGGGACCGAGTTGGTGCGGGCGAGAACGGTTGGGGAGCCTGATAGGACGATCGCAAGCGTAACCCCGAGCAGCGCCAGCCCGAGGCCGAGCGCGGTGGTCACACGCGGATCGCCCAACCTCCCAAACAACCTCCACATAGCCGAATGGTACATGTGTTATGCACCTTCGAAGGCGGATGAATGTTCCCCGCGACGGGCAGATATCGGGAATAGCGCGCTACGCCGCTGTCTGCGGCAACCCGACCGGCAGCTCGCCCTGACGGGCGCGCATGACTCCGATGGAGAGCGCACGCACATAAGCTCGCGCGGCGGCCTCGATGATGTCTGTGGAGACACCCTGGCCGGCGCCGGTTTGCCCTTCCACCTCGACCACCACCGAGACCTCGCCAAGCGCATCCTGGCCCTCGGTGACGGCGTCGACCCGGAACTCGCGCAACTCCGCCTCGACACCCGTGGCGGCGTTGATCGCGCGGAAGATGGCATCGACGGGGCCATCGCCGGAGGACTCCCCCGTGCGAAGGG
>JBOGYB010000481.1:0-1940 GCA_050696555.1 Solirubrobacteraceae bacterium
GTCGGAGACGACCTTCGCCTGCGCGGTAAGGGGATCGACGTAGATCGCGCCGCGCACGACGACGGTCCCGAAGTTGAACGGCCCCGCAACCGCGGGAACGACGACCGACTCGCCGTAGGGAGCGCCCCTGTAAGGGCCGGTCAAGTAGATCTTGCCGGTGACGAACAGCGGGTTGGGGCCCGGGCCTGCACCGGTGTGGACCGTGCCGATACGGGAGGCTTCCGGGCAGGTGCCCGCTGTCGCATCAGCGTCTGAGCAGAGCGTGACGCCGCTCAACTTGGCCAGCAGGCCGGGGGGCAGGGTCTCGCTGAGGCCCGCGAGTTCCTGGTCCTTGTCCGAACGGGAAAGCGAAAGAAGGAACGGAGAGTAGGCGCCGGACTGCAGGTTGGTCGAGCCGGCGTTGAACGATGGGTCGAACCCGCTCGGGCACGCTTCGTCGATCAGGAACTGATCGAACGGGGCGTCGGGCGGACCGGAGGCGGGGGCCGACCACGGTTCCATTTCGGTGGTAGTGGTGAACGACCCGCAGTGCTCGGGGGTCGCAAGCGACGCGCGCGGGCCACCGAAGAAATGGAGCTTCAAGTTGCTGAAGGGCAGGCTGGGGTTTTCTGGGAACGTTGCGGTGAGACGGCCGGTGTGCGGGTCGGCTTCGAGCTTGCCCGCGATCTTGATCAGCACGCCTGTGATCGGATCGTTTACGACGATGTACGTGGCGAGAGTCGAATGGAACGGGTTTTCGTTCTGCGCGGCGAGGAACAGTTCGCCTTCCAGCTTGTGCGGGACCAAAGGCGTTTCCAGTTCGAGGGTCCCGATCTTCGACGCTTGCGGACACGACGGCGGAGCGCCGTTGAACTTCATCGTGCCGGGCGAGCTTTCTTCCCAGCCGATCTGCGCCTCGCTGCAAGCCGCGAGCCCGTCTCCAGCGGACGGGTCCACCGTGAAGCCTTCGGGGAAGCTTGCGACGGTGCGCTTCAAGGCGGCCGTCGCGATTGCGCCCATTTTCTCGCTCTGCGGCACGTTCAGCTCGAAGTCAAGGCCCGAGGGCTTGTCCGCTTCGTGGGTCGTGGGCTGCGCAAGCAGCTGAGACTCAAAGCGCAAATTCCCGCAGCCCGTCACCGGCGGGATCGCTGATTCGGCCTTCGCCCACTTCCCGTCCGCGACGTTCGGGGTGCCATCCGGGCTGAACGAGCCCGGATCCTTCCAAGCGTCCATGTAGACGGTCGCGACCAAAGGTTCCCCGGAGCACCCCGTCGGATTGGTAAAGAACGGCACTTCCGGAAGCGGCGTAGACACCTTTTCTTCTTCCAGCGCGATTTCTTGCTGGCGCTTGGCCGGATCACCGTAGAACACCACTTCAATCTGAGCCAAGCTGATCGTCGGAATATCAGGGCTCGTGGTTTGAAGCACATACCCCGCCGGCGTCGCCACAACGCGCGCGTACAAGACGTGCGCGCCATGGATGACATCTTCATAGCCGAACTCCGCCGGGTAGCCACGCTCGGGAACGAGGTTCCATATCTTTGAGTGGACCGAGGAAGCGCCCGTTTCCGGTCGGGTCACAATTTCCCCTACGACGGTGTCCGGCGGACATCCGCGCCCCGACATTTCGCTCAGTCGGCACTCTGGCGCGGCCAGAATGCTTCCCACCAAACCGACGGGCAGATCCACCACGATGTCCTTTGGGGCTGCGATAGACGAAGTTTGTGTAGGATTTCCGTTTTCATTTTCGGGGAGAAACGCGTTGTTGAGAGTAATCAGCGTGCGCACCTCATTCGGATGATCCCCAGCCTGCCGGTCTGATTGCCCATCCACGCCGTTCATCGCCAGCGAGAAACCATCAAAGCCAAATGCTGGTGTCGGAGTATTTACCACATTTGTCACACTTGCGGACTTTGACGTTGAGCCTCCACCTTCGGCCGTTACGCCAACTGTTATTGGAC
>JBOGYB010000482.1:0-1939 GCA_050696555.1 Solirubrobacteraceae bacterium
TTGCACTCGCTTCACCGCGGTGATGTTCTCGAACACGTTCACCGCGTACAGCATCTGCCCGGTCTCGGGATCGGTGACCGGAGAGGCCCTCACGATGATCCATCGCTCCTCACCGGTGGCCCGTACCACGTTGCGCACGAGCAGGGGCTCGGGATTCTCGCCGGCAAACAGGCGCCTACCAGGCATCTGCTCCAGCCCGAGCTCGCGACCTTGCTCGTCGAAGACGAGGAAGCGTGGCATGATCGCGCCCGGCTCCGCGCTCATCAGATCCTCAGGACTCTCTACCTGCAGGAGGTCGGCGGCGGCTTGATTGGCGAATATCGTGCGTCCCTGCTCGTCCACCACCGTGATCGCCTCGGCGAGATTGACTAGTACCGCTTCCAGTCGCTGCTCCGCGCGCCGCAGGTCGGAAAACAGGCGTGCGTTGTCGATTGCGAGCGCTGCGCGGCGAGCGAGCTCGCAGGCGAGCTCCATGTCCTCCTTGTCATAACGGATGCCGTCGCCGAGTCGCAGCAGCGAAAGGGCTCCAAGAGTGCGGTTGCGAGCACGCAGCGGAGCCACCGCCGCCGAGCGGTACCCGTGCTCGATCATGAACGCAGCGTGCTTTGAGCCCTGCGCGAACGAGCTCAGCAGCGCGTCCGTCATCTCGGGAAGCAGCATCGCCTCGCCGCTTCGGATCACACGCGCGACCGGATGCTCGCCTTCGGGGTCAAGTGGATAGGTGGTGCGCAACTGCTCCAACTCACGAGCGATCGTCTCCTCGGCTGCCGCCACCGCCACGTCTCGGATCGAGCCGTCCTCGTCGCGCAAGTCGATCACACACAGATCGGCGATCCGCGGCACCGTCAGACGCGCCACCTGGCCCATAGTGGTGGTTGGGTCAAGCGAGCTTGCAAGCACCGCGCCCGCATCGATGAGCAAGCTCGCGGCGACGTCCCCTACGGGTTGGATGTTCACGCTGGTTGACTCCGCTCCCCTGGTTCCCATAATCGCGACCGGCACGGTTGATATTTGCTTGCGGTATCCACCCGCGATGCCGATCGGTGTCCAGTATCGCAGCCGACCGCTGGAATCCATAAAGGTTGAGTCTCGTCGCCGGGGGTACTCCAATGTCACTCGGCGCCGCCGCGCGCGTCGACGCGAGTAAGCGTTAGCTCAGGGCAGCCGCATTTGCACGCGCACAACCGTACCCGTGGGGCTGGAGTGAATCTGCACGAGGTCGACGATACGCCTCACCACCCAAAGCCCACGTCCGCTTGGCTGATCGGGCGTAGGGGGGGTTTGGCCTGCCCGTGGGTCGGTGATGTGGCCGGCATCGTGAACCTCGCATACCAACAAGTCCTTGTGCGTCCACATACGTAGCGTCCCCTCACCGCCGCCGTGGCGCACGCTGTTGGTTGCCAACTCATTCACCGCTAGCACCAAGTCATCCGTGCGGGTGCTGTCGAGTGAACCCTCGGCATAGCTCGATACAAACTGGCGCACGCTTCTC
Organism: Solirubrobacteraceae bacterium; assembly: GCA_050696555.1. Lineage (GTDB taxonomy): Bacteria > Actinomycetota > Thermoleophilia > Solirubrobacterales > Solirubrobacteraceae > Palsa-744. Next base: position 1,493 of record JBOGYB010000482.1, read on the forward strand.
AACTCTCGAGCTGTGAACCGCATCTCCACGGCATCGCGGCCCTCCGTGGCCTCATCTCGCATGTGGTAAGTATGCCACCCGGGGGAGGTGAATCCACCGGGGGCGGCGTATTCGCAGAGTGCTCGTCGACGCATCACGTCTCCGTCGCCTATCAGCGTCCGTACCAGCGTCGACCGCCGCCGGCGGGAGCGCCGCCGATGAAGAAACCGATAGCCCACAGCAGCAGCGCCACGATCAGCACATACCAGAGGACGTGCACGGCAAAGCCGAGTCCGCCGAGGAGGGCCAGGATGAGCACGAGCGCGACTAGAGCAACCATGTTAATCCTCCATCTCCTCCATCTCTCTTAGAGACACTCACAAAGGTGTGTGCAGTCACCACTACCCCTCTGTCCAGCCCCTAAGCATGCGGGAGAAGCTAGATCGCCCCTCTGCCCAACCCCTAGCA
>JBOGYB010000483.1:0-1933 GCA_050696555.1 Solirubrobacteraceae bacterium
GTGTTCGCACTGATCGAGCAGCCCCGCTTGGGGTGGGGGAGCCCGGCGGTGGTGATCCCGCTCGTCGCAGGTGTCCTGTTGCTCGTCTGTTTTCTCGTTCACGAGTCGCGTACCCGCGATCCGATGCTCCCGCTTGTGCTCTTTCGCCGCCGTAACTTCTCAGCGGGGAACATCGAGACGCTGGCGATGTATGCGGGCCTGTCGATCCTGTTCTTCTTCCTCACGATCTTCCTACAGCAGATCGGCGGCTACACCCCGCTGCAGAGCGGGCTCGCGACGTTGCCCGCGACGATCGTCATGTTCGCTCTCTCCAAGCGCTTCGGTGCGCTGGCCGACCGCTTTGGCCCACGCCTGTTCATGGGCGCCGGTCCGCTTGTAGCCGCGGTCGGGCTGCTGCTGTTCCAGCGTATAGGTGTCCACGTCGACTACGTCACTGACGTGCTTCCGGGGATCCTCGTGTTCGCGCTCGGCCTCTCGATGACGGTAGCGCCGCTCACCGCTGCCGTGCTGGCGGGTGTGGACACCGGCCAGGCGGGTATCGCCTCGGCGGTCAACAACGCCGTGGCGCGCGTCGCGGGCCTGCTCGGCACGGCGGCCGTGGGCGCGGCTGTGGCAGCTTCATTCGTATCGGGCTTGAACGGCAACCTCGCCGGTCGCCCGCTCGGACCGCCTGCGCGGGCCGCGGTGGCGGAAGCTAAGAAGCTCCCGCTCGGGCGCCCTGACACGAGCGGGCTACCGGTTCTCCAGGCGCGCACGATCAATGCCGCCGCCGATGAAGCCTCACTTGATGCCTTCCACCTCGGGCTGGGGATCGCCGCGCTGCTCGTGGCGGCGGGAGGGATAGCGGGAGCTGTCGGCGTGCGCAATCCACACCGTGCAGTGCTCGCGGAGGAGTGTGAGGGAGGAGCGCTGGTGGGCGCCGCGCTTGACGCCGCCGGCTGTCACGAGGGTGATCTCGCGCTCGGCGACAGAGTTGCCACCGGTGTGCGAGGCGGGTAGCGCCCGAGCTCGGTCCAGCGACTCGCTCAAACATGAGGGGGCGAGAGCTTCAGCCGACGCTCTCGGCGTAGGCGCGCATCGCTTCGATTACCGGTGCGAGGCGCCGTCCGCGCGCGGTGAGTCGGTACTCGACGGTGGGAGGGCTCGTGGGGAGGACGGTGCGCTCGATCAGTCCCGCCCCCTCGAGGTCGCGCAACCGCTCGGAGAGCATCCGTGGGGAGATCCCCCCGACGGCTTCGGCGAATTCGTTGAAGCGCATCGCGCCGGCAAGGGCGGCGTAGATGATCGACAGCTGCCAGCGGCGCTCCAGGAGGTCCGCCGCCTGGCGGACCTCTATTGGCACCGGTCGGCACTTGCGTGGGGTGCGTGGCGGCATCGAATCTCTCCCTGCGGGTCAGGAAACCCGCGAGACCTTCGGGGCCGGCTCGAGTGCCAGCTCGAGCACTTCGTCGATCGACATCACCGGGTGGAAGCTCATCTGCTCGCGTACCTCCTCGGGGATTTCGTCGAGGTCGCCACGGTTTCGCTCGGGGAGGATTAGGTCGGTGAGCCCCGCCGCGTGAGCCGCGAGCGCCTTTTGCTTGAGCCCGCCGATCGGCAGCACTCGTCCCTGTAGGGTGACCTCGCCGGTCATCCCCACGGTGTGCTTCACCGGGCGCCCGGACAGCAGCGAGGCAAGTGCGGTCACCATCGTCACGCCTGCGCTCGGCCCGTCCTTGGGGATCGCCCCGGCGGGCACGTGTACGTGGAACTCGTGCTCCTCGAAGGTGTGCTCGTCGATGCCAAGCTCCTCGGCGTGGCCGCGCACGTAGGAGAGGGCGATGCGTGCCGACTCCTTCATCACGTCGCCGAGCTGGCCGGTGAGCGTCAGATCTCCCTTGCCGCTCATCGCGGTGGCCTCCACGAACAGCACGTCGCCGCCCGTGCCCGTCAC
>JBOGYB010000484.1:0-1932 GCA_050696555.1 Solirubrobacteraceae bacterium
GTCGTAGACGTCGAGCTCGTCGAGCAGCACCTTACCCTCGGCGCGCGCACCGGGGATCTCCTCGTGCATGCGGTTGATGCAGCGCACCATCGTCGACTTCCCGCAGCCCGAGGGCCCGATGATGGCGGTCACCTCACCGGAGTGGAAGTCGAGGTTGATGCCCTTCACCTGCTCGGCCTGGCCGTAGAAGGCGCGCAGCTTCTCAAGCTTCACGCTCAACCCCGGCTTGGCGTGGGCCTGGGCGTGCGTGTCGGTGGTTGCTCTTGGTGGAGCGGTGTTGGTGGGATTAATTGGCTTTGGCTCGAGCATCTCGGGTGTCGTGGGTCTCTCGGCGCTCATACCAGGCTGCTCCTTCGAGCCACCATGCGCGCGACGAGGTTTAGCAGGAGGATCATCACGACGAGTGTGAGGGCCGCTCCCCATGCACGGTTTACCACGGCTGTGGTGGGAGATGTGACGTCGGTGTATATCTGCACCGGCAGCGAGTTCATGAAACCGCTCAAATCAAAGCTCGTCTTGAGTGTGGCGGCGGCGGTGAACAGCAGCGGCGCGGTCTCGCCGGCTGCGCGCGCCACCGCAAGCAGCACTCCCGTCACAAGCCCCGGCAATGCCGTGGGGAGCACGATCTTCCAGATCACTCGCCAGCGTGGGGCTCCCAGCGCGAGCGCCGACTCACGCAGCGAGGCGGGGACGAGCATCAGCACGACCTCGGCCGAGCGGGTAACCACCGGGAGCATCAGCAGGGCGAGCGCGAACGATCCCTTGTAGGCGGCGTAGGAGGTGCCCGTCCCCACGATCAACACGATGTACACGAACAGGCCGAACACGATCGAGGGAACGCCTGTGAGCACGTCCACGAAAAAGCGCACGAGCGAGGCGAAACGGCTGTCGCGGCCGTACTCCACCAGCCATACAGCCACTCCAACGCCGATCGGGACCGCCAATGCGGAGGCGAGCGCCACGATCTCGATCGTGCCAAGAATCGCGCTCTTGATCCCGCCGATAGAGGAGCTCGCAAAGAACGTGTTGCCGGTTGGGTCGGTGGTGAAGAAGTCGATGCTCCACGACCCCAGGCCCTTGGAGAGCAGGTAGTAGACGATCAACGCGAGTGGTATCAGCGCTACGCCGGTGCCGAGCACGATCCAGCCGCGCGCCATCCGGTCTTTGCGCCGGCGAACGGGGCTCACGGTGAAACGATCGAGCATTTGTACGTTTGCGCTCATGCGCCCATCGCCGTGCCGATCACCGAATCCGTCTCCGTGAAGTCACGCGTCGTGAGTTTGGGCTTGGCGGTCTTCGAGGCCCTCATCACCAGCACTCGTGCGATGACGTTCACCAGCAGGGTCAACACGAACAGCACGAGCCCGGCCGCGAACAGGGCCGAGCGGTGCAGTCCCTGCGCCTCACCGAACTCGTTCGCGATCACCGCGGCGAGCGAGTATCCCTGACCGAACAGGTGCCCACTCAGCTGCGGCGCATTGCCGATCAGGATCGTCACGGCGATGGTCTCGCCGATCGCCCTTCCCAGCCCGAGCATCGCCGCCCCGGTGATGCCCGTGCGGCAGTAGGGGAGCACCGCGATGCGGATCATCTCCCAGCGCGTGGCCCCCAGCCCAAGCGCCGCCTCCTTGTGGTCGGAGGGCACGGTGCTCATCACCTCGCGCGAGATCGAGCTCACGATCGGCAGGATCATGATCGCGAGCACCAACCCCGTGATGAAGTAGTTGGGGATCGTCACCACCCCACCGCCCACGAACGGGATCCCCGAGAGGCGGTCGGCCACCCACTGCTCGGCCGGCTGGAGCTTGGGCGCCAGGAAGAAGATCCCCCACAGCCCGTACACCACCGACGGCACGGCGGCCAGCAGCTCGATCAGGACCGTGACCGGGCCGCGGATGCGCCGCGGGGAGAGCTCGGTGACGTACACCGCGG
>JBOGYB010000485.1:0-1932 GCA_050696555.1 Solirubrobacteraceae bacterium
GTCAGACACCGGCAAACGACTACCGCTTGTGGTGACTAAACAACAGAACCTGGCCGGTGGGTTGAACACTACCAGCAGGGGTTATGACGCATTCAAACTAGAAAGCCGTGCGATCTCCGTCTCTGTCTACTCCCGGACATACCGGCCATCCTTCGTCATCCGAGCGCTCCAAGAGGAGCACCCATGTTCGCCAGGTAGATGCCGCCACCGTCGGTCTGCGAACCTCCGACGTGACGATTCTCATGTCCGCCACCTTGGTGGCTGCCCCACGACGCATATCACCCGACATGACTGTCACCTATGCCTACACACGAGGGTGCGGGGTTGCGATAGAACCCGTAGCTCGTCCCCACGGATGTCCCAATTTGCCTGGCGGAAATGACCAGCGTGTCGTCCCGCGGGACGAGGTTTGGCTGGATCGTCATACCCTGCTTGGAGGGGCGCACGAGGTTAGAAACAATCGTCGATGGGATCGGTACGGTCTGCCTTGTCGCGGTGCAACCGGCTTCGACTGTTGCAACCCTCACTTTTACGTGGAGCTTTGCGAGCTGGGCGTTGGCACCGCTCACGCCACTGAGTTCCTTGATCGACACCGTGACGCTCCCGTCTGAGCTCTGCGTCACCGCGTAGGCGACAGACGGGCTAGTCCCGGTCGTGGCGGTGATGACAGCCGCGGCAAGCACACCCGTCAACGCCACCGCCCCGATCGCGACCGGTCCTCTGCGCGAGCGATGGGGTATCTCCATGCGCGTCATCGCTGCGAGTTGTGGCCCGTGATCGAGCACAAGCTCCGACCACAGGCGATCCTCGAACTTAGACATTGATGCCGTACTCCTTTCTCAACCTGGCTCTCGCCCGGGATAGACGTACGCGCAAGCCTCCTGAGGACACACCGAGCACCCTCGCCGCTTCCTTGGGGGTTAGTTCCGCAAGGTCCACGAGCTCGATCGCCTCGCGGTCGAGCGGTGGTAGGGAGCCCAAGCGATCCACAATCTCGCGACCTCGCTGCGCCGCGTCGATTCGCCGCTCGAGCTCCTCGGTCTCGTCCGGATCGAGCGAGCGGCGGCCTCCATGCCGTGCTGCCGCGTCCCGCTCACGCGTACCACGCTCGCTATGCCGTGCGTACACGTGCCGAGCGATCGCAAACAACCAGGGTCGGACATCCCCGCGACGGGGATCGAAGGACGCGAACGACCGCATCGCCTCCAGGAAGGTGTCGGCGGTCAGATCCGCCACCGTCTGCGGCTCGCGGCTGCGCCGCGCGAAATACGCCGTAACCGGCCCCACCTGCGTTCGATACAGGCGCTCGAAGTCGCCCAGCAGCCCTGTGTTGGGACTCTCTGCCCTGCGCTCGGTGCTCTCCCCAGCCAAGAGGCTCACAATCAATAGTTGCTGTCCGGGCCCTGGAGCGTTACACGTAGGGACGGGGAACCCCTGAAAGACCTCCTTTACCGTGACTCCTCAGCCAGCTAACATCGCTTGTGTCTCCAGCGGGAGGAGCAACGTATGGCCCAACTCGAGCAACCCATCGTCGATCGTCACGATGCCAACCGCATCTTTGGCGAGCGCCCTTGTGCTCAGGAAGGGGAGCGCGCTGCCCGTGAAGCCCTCAGGGCGCAGGTGAGCAAGCTCGAGCGAGAGCTCTCCGGGCTGGTGGCCCACAAGTTTCCGCACATCTCCCCCGGAGGTGGCGAGGGAGAGGCGTTCAGCGGCCCACGCCTGCTCACCCTCGCGGAGCTCGAGCGCCTACGTGACCGGCTTGCGGTACGGGTCGGTGAGGTTCGCTCTCAGGTGGCCGAGCGTGCTCTCCTCGAGTCCCGCTCCCGCGCGCTGCTCGAACGGATGAGAGAGGAACCGGGTCGCTACAAGTTCGCACGCGTCCCCGTCGCCGACCTTGGCGATGGGCACTGCGGCGTGTGGGAGGTGCGTCCC
>JBOGYB010000486.1:0-1929 GCA_050696555.1 Solirubrobacteraceae bacterium
GCTCCACCCAACTGCCGCTCTTCTTCCATCTGGACGATTTCAGCAAGATCCTGCTGGTAATCGCCGTCGCCTTCGGAACGATCAACATCGTGGGTGGCTTCCTCGTGACGGACAGGATGCTCGACATGTTCAAGTCGCGTCCTAAGCCCAAGCAGGAAGACGAGGAGTCCACCGGCGGGAAGACGGGGTCATGAGTCTGCCGCTCGCCACCAGCTTTCTGCAGGACGAGAGCTTCATCTACGTCCTCTACATCGTGGCATTCGCCCTTTTCATCCAGGGCCTGCGCGGCCTGTCCGGTCCTACTACGGCAGTGCGGGGCAACCGCATCGCCGCGGTCGGTATGGCCATCGCGGTCGTCGCCACCTTGCTCAACCCCGGTGAGGGCAATTGGGGTCTGATAGCGCTCGGTATCGTGCTCGGCGTGGTCGTCGGCATCCCCGCGGCGCGCCAGGTGAAGATGACCGCGATGCCGCAGATGGTGGCTCTCTTCAACGGCGTTGGAGGCGGGGCGGTAGCGATCATCTCCTGGGTCGAGTTCCGCGGTCATGGCTCGACGTACGGGTCGCATACCGCTGTACGAACTTATGAAGCCGGCCCGTTCGTGGAACATGCCGTCGTCCACACGGGTGCATTGCCCACGTACGTCGCGATCTTCTCGGTGTTCGCCGCCATCGTCGGCTCCGTGTCGTTCTGGGGCTCGAACATCGCCTTCGGCAAGCTCCAGGAAACCCTTCCGGGTCGCCCCATCACGCTTGGGCCGGCGCAGCAGATCGTCAACATGGTGCTGCTCGTACTGGCGCTCGCGGCGGGGATCGACCTTGTGGCCGGTGCTCACTCCGAATTGCTGTTCATCGGCATGCTGATCGTGGCGGCGCTGCTGGGCAATGCGGTGGTGTTGCCGATCGGTGGCGCCGACATGCCGGTAGTCATCTCGTTGCTGAACGCGTTCACGGGCCTCTCGGCTGCCGCGACCGGCATGGCGCTCAATAACCCGGCTTTGATCGTGGCGGGCATGATCGTGGGTGCGTCGGGCTCGATCCTCACCAACCTGATGGCGGTCGCCATGAACCGCTCCATACCCTCGATCGTCGCCGGTGGTTTCGGTGGGGGAGGGGCTGTGGAGGGCGCCGAAGGCGCGGGGGAGCATCAGGGCACGGTGCGCTCCACGAGCGCGTCCGACGCCGCGATCCAGCTCGCTTATTCCAACCGCGTCGTGGTGGTTCCCGGCTATGGCATGGCTGTCGCTCAGGCACAGCACGCGGTACGGGAGCTCACAAAGGAGCTGGAGGGGCGCGGGGTGGAGGTCAGCTACGCGATCCACCCGGTGGCGGGGCGCATGCCCGGCCACATGAACGTGCTACTCGCCGAGGCCGACGTGCCCTATGACCAGCTCAAGGAGATGGATGACGCCAACCCCGAGTTCCAGCGCACCGATGTGTCGCTTGTGATCGGGGCCAACGACGTCACCAACCCGGCTGCGAAGAACACGCCGTCCTCCCCGATTTACGGCATGCCGATCCTCGAGGTGGCCGACTCACGCTCGGTGATCGTGATCAAGCGCTCGATGAACCCCGGCTTCGCCGGGATTGAGAACGAGCTCTACTTCGACCCGAAGACCTCCATGCTCTTCGGGGACGCAAAGTCGGCTGTGAGCGAGATCACAGCCGAGCTCGCGGCTCTCTGACGCTCCGCGTCGGAGGCTAGCCGACAAATGTCGTTGTCGCGCGCCTGACGGACGCGCGTGCTCCTGTATGTGCCAAATCGGTACGCAATGTAGACAAGACGTACATTGTCAATGGGGTACATCGTATCTTAGAATCAACTGATGGGAGGAGACGAACTTATCTAAGGGGTCAGTATTACGCTGCGGCGCTTCACATCTTCGGGTCACCCGTGGTTCATGCTCGCCGCACTGCTACTGGCATGCGC
>JBOGYB010000487.1:0-1911 GCA_050696555.1 Solirubrobacteraceae bacterium
GCTGTCCCACTTGGTCGGGAACGTCGGATCAGGGTGGTGTGCCGCTCCATCAGACGATTCATATCGTTCCCACTCCGATCCGGGTCTTCGCCCTCGTTGGCTCCCTCGTTGTAGTCGCGCCTTCGCTTGTGCTCCTCCTGCTTCGTCTACAAGCTCGCAAGGCGCGGCGATACGTACGTCTCAGAGTGACCCCGTATCGCGGGGACGATCCCACAGTGGAGGGGATAGTGAGCATGTACGAGGCGCTCCACAAGCAGCTTTTGTGTCGCTGGTGGCGACGGCTCCTTCGTGGCCAACCGTCTATGTCGCTCGAGCTCCACAGCGATCGAGTGGCTTGGCTCTCGCTCACCTGTCCGGCGGGGCTTGAGCCCATGATGCAGGCAGCGCTTCGCGCTGCTTACCCCAACATGCTCGTGGAAGGTCAAGTCCCCGTGCCGGCGGTGCCTCCCTGTGTGTTGCGTTTGAAGAAGAGCGCTCCTTTCATCAAGCGCTCCAAGCAGGTCGATCGCTTCGAGCACGATCGTTCACCGCCGGTCAATCGCCTCATCACGACTATCGCTGCCTGCCGGGCACCGGCATTCGTCCAGATCGCGCTCACTCCGGTGCCGGGATTCTTCGAAACGCACGCCAAGCGTGCCTACAAGCGCCACGAGAACCATCTCTCGCGCGAGCGCAAGCTGCGCCTGCCACCACTCGACCGTTCCCGTGTCGAGGATGCCGAGCTGATTGGTGGTCTGGATGTTCAGCATCGGCCGCTGTTCTTCTGCGACGTGCGTGTCGTGGCCGCGAGTCGTAGGGTGTGCGAGCGGATCGCCTCCGAGCTGCGTGCGAGTTGCGCGGAGAACCGTCTGGTGGAGCGCGGGACGGTCCTACGTCACGGCTGGTTGGGTCTTTATTCCAAGAGGATCCTCCGAGGAGAGGGTAACCCGCTTCCCTCGTTTCGCAGAGGGGTATTCGCCTCTACAGAGCTAGCGGGCCTGTGGCATGCGCCTTCGCTTGACTACTCCGCTGTATCTCTCCAGCGCAGCTCCTTGCCCCTCGCCCCCGCTCCACCGGCGATCCTGCGCCCGAGTGGGGGAGGGTTGTTGCGTGATGTCCACGGCTTGGTGTCGATACATCCGCACCTGCGCAACCAAAACACCGCTGTATCCGGCGGCGCTGGACAGGGCAAGTCGAGCTATCTCGTGGCTAGTGTCGCCGAGGATCTGCGCCGCGAGGGGTGTGCGGTGATCGTGCTCGATCCCAAGGGCGAGCTCGCCGAGGCGGCGGTGAGTGCCGTGCCGATCGAGCGCACCTGTACATTGCTTGACCTTGCATCTCCCACGTGCGGCTTTCATCCGGCGGCGGTGAGTGCAGCCGCGCGCGATATGGAGCGGCTACCAGGCTCGCCGCTGGTAACCGGCGCGCTGCTGAAAGGCCCGCTACGTGTGAGCTTTGACGAGGTCATCGCCAATGGTGAGGTGTTGGTGGTGAAGGGCGCCCTCGGAGTGATGGGCACGGCGCGCACGAGCGCACTGATGCAGTTGCTCGTGGGGATGCTCGACGCGGCTCTTGTCAGTCGCGAAGAGGGTGTCACCGGAGGATTGCATGACCCGGTGGCGCTCAAGGTGGACGAGGCGCCGCTCGTCCTGAACCGGGGGTTCCTCCAAATGACGGCGCTCAAGCGCTGCTCGGGCTTGGAGACGGTGGCATGCTGGCAAGCCGACGCTCAGTGGACGGACAGGGATCTGCGACGACAGCTCGATGGGCTATTGGCTCATCGCGTCCACTTCGCTACAGCGTCCGTCGAGGATGCCCGCAGTGCTGCGAGACTGATGATGGCCGAGTTCTCCGACGTCGTACGCCCCGACATCCGTAACCTCTCAGTGCTCGGAAGACCCGATGTGCGTCTACATCTACCCTGCCATAGCG
>JBOGYB010000488.1:0-1900 GCA_050696555.1 Solirubrobacteraceae bacterium
GGAGAATCCTCGCTCAAGGTCCGACGGCAGGCGGGCCTCCAGCTCGGCCACGAGCTCCTCGACGCTGCCCGCCTTCGAGCGCGGCCGGTACTCCAGGTGCGGCTCGCCGCTCAATCCGAGCTGAATAGCCCGCTCGGCAAAAGGCTGGGCGAGCATCTTTGTGAGCTCGGCGCGGTCGTCGCGCAACGCGAGTGCGTGGCGCGCCAGCTCGAGATCCCAGATGGGGAGCGTAGAGCGGGAGGCGCGGGAGGCGCGGATACTTGCTATCAGGGCGTTTCGCTGCGCCAAGACACGGGAATAGTCCCGTCGTGTCGCCACCCGTGGTGGCCATAGGGCAGCGACGAGCTGATCGAGATGTGAGCGGCGCGAGGTGGGTGGTCCCTTGAGCAAGTCCAGACGGTCGGGTGAGAAGACGCTCACCAAAGGTCGCTCCTGGACATCCGTCAGGCGCTCCACGGGGGCGCCGTCAACAGTCATGTGCTTGGGGGAGCCAGGCTGAAACCCGACGGTCAACTCGTGGCGGCGGCCTTCACATGCCAGCTCCACCGCCACGCGTGCCGCGGAAGCCCCGAAACGCACGAGCTCACGCTCGTTGCGTGTGCGCTGCGAATGCCCGGTGCAACCGAAGTAAAGCCCCTCCAGCAAGTTCGACTTACCGGCGCCGTTGGCGCCGTGGACGACCGTCAGCCCCTCGCCGAGATGTCCCTCGGCTCGCGTATAAGTCCGGAAGTCGCGCAGATGCACGCTCGTGACCCGCACCCACTCCCCCCGACCTCAGTTGTTGAGGCGGATTGGCATGATGAGGTATACGAACTCACCGCCGTCCGGGGACTCGATCAAGCCCGGTCGCAAGGGACTTATGAGCTTGAGAACGAGCTCATCCGAATCCACGCTTTCAAGGCCATCACGCAAGAACTCCGGGTTGAAGCCGATGTCCAAAGGCTCCCCCGAGAACGGCACCGGCAACGTCTCGCTCGCCTCGCCGACATCTGGCGTCTGCGCAGAGACGGTGAGTTCCCCCTCGGCGAAGCCCAGCCGCAACGGGGCGTTCTTCTGCGCCAATAGGCTGATGCGGCGCACGACATCCGTGATCTCCGCGCTGGAGAGCCTCAACTCGTGCTCGACCGACTCCGGCAGCAACTGCCGGTAGTTAGGGAACTGCCCATCGATCAACCGCGAAGACAGCACGATGTCCCCGATCTCGAACACCACCTGATTCTGCCCCAAGCTCACCGCCAGCTCGGGCTCCTCGACCGATTGCGCGATGCGTGCCAGCTCTTGGAGCGCGCGGGCGGGCACGTTAGCCTCGATCGTCCCCTCGAGCGGCAAGTGAAGGGCGGCGTGCTTGACGCTCAGGCGATAAGAGTCCGTTGCCACCATCGTCAGCTCCTGTCCTCCCGCGGATATGAGCACACCTGTGAGCACCGGGCGAGTCTCGTCTTTGGAGGCTGAGCGCGCCACCTGCAGCGCGGTCTCCACAAACGCCTGCGACGGAAGTGTCATTCGGGTGTCATCAGCGGGCCCTGGCAGTGTGGGGAAATCCTCAGAGCGCAGAGTACGAAGATGAAACTTGGCCGAACCTGAGATGACCTCGACATCTTGCTCCTGCGAACGTAGCTCGAGCGTAACCGTGTCCCCAGGAAGTGAGCGCACGACTTCAAGGATCAGGCGGGCGGGCAGCACAGCCGAGCCTGGCTGCGATACCTCGGCCGCAAGTGGTACACGCAAGCCGACCTCCATGTCCGTAGCCAATAGCTCCGCGTGATCTGCCTCGGCGGAGATCATTACGCCAGACAGGGCTTGTACCGATGCGCGCGAAGAAGAGACGCGGGTAGCGGTTTGCAGTTGGGCCAGCAACTCGCTGGTAGAAAGAGAAAGCTTCACGAACACACCTAAGGAT
>JBOGYB010000489.1:0-1895 GCA_050696555.1 Solirubrobacteraceae bacterium
ACCTTGGGACGAGCGCATCCGTGCGAGGCCGATCACGTCGACCGGGCCAGGGCCCTCGCCCACATCGCGCAAGCCCTCCGCTACCGCAGCGCCCGCAATCGCGCGCGCGGCAGTCGCCGCCTGGAGCGGCTCCCGCCCAAGCGCCAATTGTGCCGCCAGTACAGAGGAGTGGGTGCAGCCTGAGCCGTGGGAGGCACCATTGGGATGACGCTCGCCGGGAATCTCCACCAGCCGCTCGGGCAAACTCGCCTGGAGAAAGAGATCTACCGCTTGCGTGCGATGCCCACCCGTTAGCACAACCACGTCGGGACCCAACGAGAGCACAACACGAGCAAGCGTCTTCGCTTCGTCTGGCTCTCCCTCACCAAGTGACCCACCGTGTCCGCGTCTAGCGAGCACACGGGCCTCGGGGAGGTTCGGTGTGAGCACAGTGGCACGCGGCAGGATCTCTGCCACCAGGGCACCCTGGGCGTCGGGGTCCAGTAGTTGGGAGCCCGACTCGGAGACCATCACCGGGTCTACCACCACGGGGGTGCCCGCGGGCAATTCGTCCAGCGCTTGGGCAACCGCCATCACGATGCCCACCGTCCCGAGCATTCCCACCTTCACCACATCCACCCCGATGTCCCCCACGACAGCTCGCACCTGCGCGAGGATCGTCTCGGGAGGAATCGCATGCACGGCGCTCACCCCCAGCGTGTTCTGCGCGGTGATCGCCGTGATGGCGCTCATCCCGTGCACCCCGCAACGCGCGAAAGCCTTCAGGTCAGCCTGGATGCCTGCCCCGCCGCCGGAATCCGAGCCTGCGATCGTGAGAGCGCGAGGAGTGCGTACCAGCTCACCCATCGACGCCGCCCTTGGGTCAGGCCGGGCGCGGGCGTTTGCGTGCCGGGAAGATCGTGTAGCTACCGATCGCGGTCACGAGCAACCGCCCGTCCTCGTGGCGCACCTCGCTACGCAGCACCGCATTGGATTTGTTGCGCCGATCGAGCTCAGTCGTGCACACGATCTCGCCCTCGGTGGCGGTCTGGATGTAGTTGATCGAGATGCTGATCGTCGCGATGTGCTCGTCCTCGCTTGTGTGCACCCATAGGGCTGAGCCCATGCAGTAATCGACCAGCGCATAGGTCACCACCCCCGAGAGCAGACCGGCGGCGTTGATCAGCTCGGGACGGATCTCGAGACGAACGGTGTTCGCGTCATCCCAGTGCATTCCCATGAACCCACTCACGCCGTCGATCCCGGGAGCGCCCCGATGATCGGAGCCGTGACCGTCCGAGGCGGCAGGCGCTTGAGCGACCGTGGAGCCGCTGGGAGTGTCGGGGGGATCGTTCACGTGAGAGGCTCACCTCGAGCCCCAGCCAGGATATCCATTGGAACGGCAGCACACACACTTGAGCGCAATAGCCCATATTTGTGCGATTTACGGCACATTTTTCGGCGTACGGTCGGCGGATGCGCTCCAAACGCCCCTCCCCAGGCGCTTCGACCCCAGGTGACCCCCGACGACAATTGGGCACACTCGGCGAGGACTTGGCCGTAGGTCATTTCCGGCGACTCGGCTTCGTGATCGTCGCACGCAACGTCAGGACACGCCACGGCGAGATCGACCTGATCGCTTTCGATGGCACCACGCTCGTTTTCGCGGAGGTCAAGACGAGGAGAGCCAGCAACCGCCGTCGCGGCCTTTGCCCCGAGGATCAGCCACTCGTGTGGCTCACGTTCAGTCAGCGTGCACGCTTGCGGCGACTCGCCTGCGCTTGGCTCTATGAGGCGAAACGCCCAAAGGCCCACACGATCCGCTTCGACGCCGTCGGGATCGTCGTAGACGGCGCCGACCGCCTGTTGCGCCTCGACCACATCGAGGGCGCATGGTAAGACCCTCCGTGCTACGC
>JBOGYB010000490.1:0-1891 GCA_050696555.1 Solirubrobacteraceae bacterium
CTCGGCGGATGGCCTGGATTTAGCTTGTAGCCAACCCCGACAAGGAGACCGTGATGTTCAAGAATGTGCTCGTGGGAGTGGACGGCAGGCCCAATGGCCGTGACGCCATCGCGCTCGCCTCTCGTCTCACCGACCCCGATGGAAAGCTGACGCTCGCTCACGTTCACAGCGGCCCGCTGCATCCTTCCCATGCCGTCACCCCGGGCTTGCTCAAGGAGGAGAGCGAGGCGTCCCACAAGCTGCTCGAACAGGAGCGCGCGGCGGCGGATGTCACGGCGGAACTCGTCAGTCTCGTCTCAGGGAGCCCCGGCCGGGGCCTGCACGAGCAGGCCGAGCAGCAGGGCGCCGACCTGCTCGTGGTTGGCTCTTGCAGCCACGGCGCGTTCGGGCGCGCGATGCTCGGCGATGACACGCGCGGCGCACTGAACGGTGCTCCCTGCGCGGTCGCGATCGCACCCCTGGGCTATGCCGAGCACCCTGCCCCGATCGCCAAGGTCGGTGTTGCCTACAACTCCTCGGCGGAGAGCAAGACGGCACTCGCGATGGCCAGAGCACTTGCTGGCTCCTCGGGCGCGACGGTTCATGCGCTTGAAGTCGTCTCAATCCCGACCGTCGCCTACACCGGGATCGTCCCGCCCGCGATCGGGGACAGCGTCGATGTGATGGTCCAGGAGGCAGATACGCGCATGAAGGCGATGAGCGGTGTCGAGGGTCACGCGGTCTACGGCCTCGCTGGCGAGGAGCTGGCGGCTTTCGGCGATCACGTGGATCTCCTGGTGGTCGGCTCGCGCGGCTACGGTCCCGTCAAGCGCATGGTGCTCGGCAGCACCTCCGACTACCTGCAGCGCCACGCGCGCTGTTCGCTGCTGGTGCTTCCCCGCGCAGCTACCGTCGAGGCTGACCCGGTGCGAGCCTGAGCTCAGGCTCAGGACGATGTGCTCGTATTGCTGTGTCGCCTCTGCCTGGCGCCGTGGCGCTGGCGCTGGTGCGCGTCATCGACGATCTCACAGACTTCTGAGGGCTCTTTGACCACATGCAGTGCCGCGAGGTCCGCGGCACTGATGTGCTGCTCGGCCAGGGTGCGGTTGCGCAGCCATTCGATCAGGCCGTCCCACTCGCCTTCGCCGAGCAGGATCACCGGGAAGTGGCTGATGGTCGAGGTCTGGATCAGCGTGAGGGCCTCGAACAGCTCGTCCAGCGTTCCGTAGCCACCTGGGGCGATGACGAAAGCGCTGGCGTAGCGGACGAACATGACCTTGCGCGCGAAGAAGTGGCGGAAGCGAAGCCCGATGTCCAGGTAGGGGTTCAGCGCCTGCTCGTGCGGGAGTTCGATGTTGCAGCCGATCGACAGCGCACGGACATCGTGCGCGCCACGGTTGGCGGCCTCCATCAACCCAGGGCCCCCGCCAGTGATGACCGCATAACCGGCTCGGCCGAGGCACGCGCCCAGCTCGCGGACCAGCTTGTAGTGGGGATGCTCGCGCGGTGTGCGTGCAGAGCCGAATACCGTCACCGCCCGCTCGACGTGAGCGAGCGCGTCAAAGCCCCGTGCGAACTCGCCGGCGATGTCGCGGACACGCTCGGCGTCCGCTGCGCGTACCTGTGGGGGCTCGTCGCCGAGCCAGAGCAGCAGCTCCTCATCGAAGGTCAGCTCGTCTCGTGTGCCTTCCGCCTCGTGTGCCACGGGCCAAGCGTAGAGTCATTCTCGTGATCGACGATGCCCTAGACCCACACGCTGCTCTATCGGATGTGCAGCTGCGTGCGATCGGTCCCCACGCGTAGATGATGCACAAACCTGTGGAGATCTACTTGCCGGAGGCGTCAGGAACTCCGATGGGGCGCCTCAGTGAGCGATCAGGATGGGTGGGGTCAACCGCGCCTCGATTTGGCT
>JBOGYB010000491.1:0-1890 GCA_050696555.1 Solirubrobacteraceae bacterium
CGACAGATCCCACAGGTAGTGCTGGATGAACCACAGCATCGGGTTGGCAAAGACGTTGTAGAAGCGGTCATACGCTTCGGGATCGGACGCCACTAGGCGCACCAGATACTCCCCACCGGAGGGCGAGCGGACGGGGAAGGCCTTACCGCCATGCTCGCGCGAGACCTCAGCGTCATGCTCGCTCATCGCCGAGGCGATCCACACCGCGTCGCGGTGAGATGCCAGGCCGGTGAGCGCGGTTACGAGCCCCCCCGATCCACGTTGCACTTCCCCTCCGGGGCCGAATGTCACCGGCCCTCGATTGCTCACCAGCACGAGCGGAGAACGCTGTGCCGGAGCCTGGCTCATGCCTGCTCGAGCTCGGTGAAGATGCGCAGATAGTCCCGCAGGTAGCGAGGAGTGAGGAAATTACTACGCACGTGCTCCTTGCCGCGACGCCCCAGCGCCTTGCCGAGCGCAGGGTCCTGCAGCAGCTCGAGCGAGCGCTGTGCGCACTGCTCGACGGTCTCCACAAGGAATCCCGTCACCCCGTCCTCCACCTGCAGGGGAATCCCCCCCACGTTGCCCCCGATGAAAGGTCGTGCCTTCCAGATCGCCTCCGACACCGTGAGCCCGAACCCCTCGCGTGTGGACTTCTGCACTACCACGTCGGCGTGCGACTGAAACGCGTTCACCTCGATTGCCCCGACGTTGTTGAAGTTGTTGAGGATATGTACGTCGGGGTCGCCGTCGGCGTGAGCGATGGTGGCGTTGAAGAAATCCCACCCCTCGGGGTCGTCGCTTGCCATCGACCCCACGAGTGCCAGCTGCACGTCATGGATCTTCTCCTTCACCATTCTGTAAGCGTCGATCACGCCAAGCGGGTCCTTCCACGGATCAAAGCGCGACACCTGACAGATGAGCGGCCTGTCGATGTCGATGCCAAACTGCTCACACACGTACGACGCGTCTTCGGGCGAGAGCGCCATGTTCTTCGGCATGAGCGGGTCAATAGCAGGGGGAACCACGTTTATCTTCCCCATCATCCCTCCGGGTACGTACTCCGCCATATGGAACAGCGCTTGGGGGTAGTCGGCAATGTAGGGCAACAGACGCTCGATCGTGGCGGGGTTGGGGGTGGAGAGGTCGATGTGACAGCGCCAAACCCAACCCGCCGCCTTCTCGGGCACCAGCCGGTGAAGACCCGCGGGTTGGGGATCGTGGACTAGACACACGTCCCATCCTCCCGAGAGCTCGCGGGCGTTCATCTCGTTGTACTGCTCCCAGGTCTTCCACTGCTCCTCGTCCAGATCTTGCGGATGGCCCTGGAGGGCGTTGTGCATCAGCTTTGTTGCGTTGAAGAACTCCTCGCGCCCATAGATCACCTGCCACTCGCACGCAAGCCCAACATCGCGCATGAGGGGTACGAGCGTGTAGAGGATCTCCGATACCCCACCCCCGAAAGCGGTGGCCGACACGTGTACTACCCGCCTTCCCTTCAGCGGCTCGGCAAGCTCCCGGATCTCCTCTATCAGCTCACGCCCACAGATGTGGGTGTAGTCGGCTAGCGACTTGTGTCCTGTGGCGACGGGCTGGAGCACGGGCGGACCGCACGATACCTCGGGTTGGCACGGAAGGCCCGGTCAGGTGGTTATGGTCTGGGTGGATGTTCGACGGACGCATATATCGCGTGGCGTTCGTGCCACTGCTCCTCGTCCTCGTGGTAGTGGGCTTCTCGCTCACCGGACGCCCCGCTGCGTTGCGCTCCACGCTGGCACCTGACGCATTCGACGGGCAGCACGCGTACACGGAATTGCAAGCGCTCGTCAAGCGTTTCCCCAACCGCCGGGCGGGGAGTGCAGGTGACGAGGAGCTCGCCGCTTACATCGCGAACGCGCTGCGCATCTCAGG
>JBOGYB010000492.1:0-1889 GCA_050696555.1 Solirubrobacteraceae bacterium
GTGCGAGGCGATGCGCGCCGGGTGGCCTGGAGTGCGCGACGAGGACGCGGTGCTGCTTGCCGACGTGTTCGTGCGCCTGGCGCTCAGTTACGTGACGATCCCTCGCGATAACCCACATCAAACCGCGGAGGACGCCGCGACACTACTCGCTCCATATGTCGAGCAGGCGATGCTTGTCGCCGGTTGAGCCGGCAAGGTCGCTCGCGGGGAGCCTCTTTCACGGGCGTCAGGCGCCGCCGCTCCAGCTGAGCGGTCCCACTGGCCAGGGTCGCCCGCCAGGTAGCGGCGTGTCCGCGCTATCCCTTGATCGTGGGTGATGTGCCGAGCA
The DNA here is from genome assembly GCA_050696555.1 of Solirubrobacteraceae bacterium. Lineage (GTDB taxonomy): Bacteria > Actinomycetota > Thermoleophilia > Solirubrobacterales > Solirubrobacteraceae > Palsa-744. The sequence continues at coordinate 329 of JBOGYB010000492.1, forward strand.
CGTTGCCGGCCGCGTCGAGCGCTTGCACTGCCATATAAGCCGGGGACCCAGTGACCGACACGGCGGTCTCAAAGCCCGTGTTCGCGGCGCTCGTCACCGGTGTCAACCCAGCGCTCGAAGTACCCGCCAGCACCCGCCAAGTGGCGATAGTCGTGGCGCCGTTCCAGCTCGCGTACACCGTGGTCGTACCTTTGGCCCCCGCGCTCGCCGCCACCGCGGGACTGCCTGCCGGGGTACCGGTCCATTGGAAGCGATACCCGCGGTAGGACTGGGTTTTGCCGGCCATGCGCGCGTCGAACACGAGCTTGCCCGTGGGGGTGTACTCGGAGTAGTAGGGCTGTGCCCCCCAGCCCACGAACAGGTCGCCCCCTTCGAGCGCCTGCACGTTGCCCTGACTGTCGGCCGACAGTGGCTTGTTGTGGGGGAATTCTCTAACCAACGTCTCGGTCTTGGCAGCCGGGTTGACCGCCACCACGATCGCCCTCGATTGTGGGTGCACCCTTGGGCTGCCGCCGTTATCGAACACGCTGATGTTGCCGTCGGGCAGTTCTTCGGCGTCGTGCTGGAAGGCTGTGGAAGTCCCTTTCCCGCGTTTCACGCTGCCGTACTTGCCGCCGATCTGCATCGTGATCTGCCCGGTGGCGGGGTTGAGCACGTACAGCGCCGAGGTGTCGCGCGCGGACAGCAGCAGCGACCCGTCCTTGCGCACCTGCACCGAGTTGAGGTGGAAGAAGTCAAACGGCAGCACCTTCGAGGTGGGCTTCGGCGAGGAGTAGGACCGCGTGAGCGCCACGTGGTCGAGCGGATGCCACTCACGCCTGACCAGGTGGGTCTTGAGGTCGAGTTCCTGGAACATGCTGTCGGTCACCGCTCCACCCGCCGGCCCGCCGATGCTCGACAGGTTGCAGTACACAGGGTCGAACGAGGTCATCAGGGCCGTGTCGTTGGATGTGATGCGGAAATCGTGCAGGTCCGCCGGCAGGCCATTGCCGGCGCGGAATCTCATGATCTGTTTGTAGGAGGAATCGGCGATCACCTCTTCTCCCTGGCCGAACCCCTGCGAGGGGATGTACCCCTGCCACCAGGTCAGCACGGGCTTGCCTTCGTAGCTCTGCACCCTGAGGTTTGCTGCCTCGGTGCCTACGGGGAGCGGTTGGAACCACACGAGGTTGCCGGTGCGGTCGAAGATCATCGGCCCATGCTGCCCTACCCCCGCGTAGGGAGCGGAGAAGATGTACCCGGGCGCCTGGCCGGGCTTGGAGGTGTCCACCGTGACCAGTGGCGGGTGCAGATCGGGGCGCGAGTGGAATGCATACAGTTCTCCCGCCTTCGCCGCTTCAGCACTAGAGGGATGGCCGATCGGGTCGCGCAGCGCGATCGTGAAGTGGAACGCGAACGGGATCGTTTTGCTGCCGCGCGTCACCTTCCCGTGCACGGTCACCGTCTCTGTGGGGTGAAACGGCCTGGAGAGAACGAAGCTGCCGCCATCACCCTGCGAATAGGCGTCGAGCCGGCCCAGGTGCACGCCGCTGTCGGACCCCCGCACGGAGATGTCCGACAG
>JBOGYB010000493.1:0-1873 GCA_050696555.1 Solirubrobacteraceae bacterium
GGGTTGTAGAGGCTGGCGTGGTCGGTCGGGTCGAAGATGCCGTTGGCGGCGGCGACCGCGTAGTCGTCCTCGCCGAACGCCGGAGCTATGTGGACGAGGCCGGTGCCGTCCTCGGTGGTGACGAAGTCGCCGGCGATGATTGGCAAGCCGCCGGGGTCACGGTCTGTCGACGCGAAGAGTGGACCCTCGTAGTGAGCACCGATCAGCGCTGTGCCCGGGAATCGATCGAGGATCTCCGCGCTATCGCCGAGCGCCTTCTCCGTCAGGGGGGCGGCGAGGATCAGCGTCTCGTCGCCGGAGCGGGCGCGCACGTAATCGACGTTGGGACCGGCAGCTACCGCCACATTCCCGGGCAGCGTCCACGGCGTTGTCGTCCAGATCAGCAGCCGATCGCCCGGCGCGACCGGTCCGTGGTCGGTCGTGACCGCCAGTCGCACATACACCGACGGGTCAACCACGTCCTTGTAGCCGAGCGCCACCTCGTGCGAGGAGAGCGCGGTGCCGCAGCGAGGGCAGTAGGGGACGACCTTGTTGCCCTCGTACAGCAGTCCCTTGCGGTCGATCTCGGCGAGCGCCCACCAAACCGACTCGATGTAGTCCTCGTCGAGTGTGCGGTAAGCGTGGTCTAGGTCTACCCAAAAGCCGATGCGCTCGGTGAGGCGGTTCCACTCCTCCAGGTAGGTGAAGACGGATTCGCGGCACTTCGCGTTGAACTTCTCGATGCCGTACTCCTCGATCTCGGCCTTGGAGGAGATGCCAAGCTCCTGCTCCACACCGATCTCCACCGGGAGGCCGTGGCAGTCCCAGCCACCCTTGCGGTCGACGTGGTAGCCGCGCATGGTCTTGTAGCGGGGGTAGATATCCTTGAACACCCGCGAGAGCACGTGATGGGAGCCGGGTCTGCCGTTGGCGGTGGGGGGTCCCTCGTAGAACACCCACGATGGCGCGCCCTCGCGCAGGCGCAGCGACTCGCCGAACACGTCCCGCTCGCGCCAGCGCCCCAGCACGTCCTGCTCGAGCGCGGGAAGATCCTGGCGTGCGTCGACTTCGCGGGGGGGTATCAGCGGGTGTTGGTCTCGGGCTGCCATGGGGCGGCCCATTGTAGGTGGGCGTCTCGTCTAAGAAGCGGCGGCCGTGGTGGGCTCAGCCTGAGCGATCCGTGCGGCGCTCGGCGCACTGGTGAGCAACTCGCGCAGCGTGGACACCGCGTCGGTGGGCGAGGGGCCTATGCGCTGCACGGTACTCGCTCCCGTCTCGGGTAGAGCGCCGCGGTAGTCGAGCACTTCGAGCCCGCCGATGTTCTGTCGTACGGCGTAGACGATGCGGCCTATGGCGTCGAGTGTGGAGCCTTGCCCGCCGAGCACGAGCGTCTGGGGGTTGAGTGCGCGCAGGGCGTTTCCGACACGTGCCCCCTCGAGCTCCACCGGAAGGGTGAGGACGCGCAGACCCGCGCGTCGGATGAACAATTCGAGCGCTTGCACATAGAGGGCGTCTATTTCCGGTGCCCGGGTGGCGTCGAGGATCAGTACGCCCTCGTCGCGGGTGGAGGGTGGAGCGACACGCTGGGCCGCGGCGAGCCAGCCTGTCGCGTAGCGCCAGGCGAAGCAGTACTCGGGGGAGCCGCTTAGGCCAGGGCGGAGGACCCCGTCACGGCCGGTGTGGAGGGCTGGATTGTCGTCGGTCAATGCCTCCACGGCTGGCAACAGCACCGTCTCGACCGTGCGCTCCACCGAGCGCACAGCCATGCTCTCCTCCATCAAGCGGTCGGCCTTCTCCTCGCTGAACATGGCGAACGCGGAGCGCAGGCGCGCGGGTGTAGAGGGTCCCTCGCCGCGCTCGCGTGCCACCGAGATGGCGGAAGATATGTCCCCTG
>JBOGYB010000494.1:0-1871 GCA_050696555.1 Solirubrobacteraceae bacterium
CTCCCCTGAGCCGATCGAGCTCGATGTCGTGGTGCTCGCTACGCACGGCACCCAGGGCGATTTGGGTTGCATGGATGGCGCCTTGGAGCTGGCCCGGCTGCCGTATGTGGGGCCACCGGTGGGAGCCGCGGCGGCGGCTATGGACAAGGTCACCACCAAGGCGATCCTCGCCCAGGCGGGACTGCCTGTGCTCGACCATCTAGCCCTGCGACGCGCCGACTGGGATGGCGATCGGCAGGTGGTGCTTGCGCATGCGCGAGCCGCCTTTGAGCTCCCCGTGTATGTGAAGCCCGCCTCGCTTGGGTCGAGCGTGGGGGTGAGCCGTTGTGCGAGTGAGGCCGAGCTGGTGGATGCGCTCGAGCTTGGCTTCGAGCTCGACCGTGTGTGTCTCGTGGAACCCGCAGTGGAGAGCGGCATGGAGGTCAACTGCGCCGTCATCGGCCGTCCCGGTGTCCTGCCCCGTGCCTCGCTCTGCGAGCAGCCGGTGGCCGTCGAGAGCTTCCTCTCCTTCGAGGATAAGTACATGGGGGGCGCCAAGAACGAAGGCATGAAGGGTGCCCAGCGGCTCATTCCGGCGCCCCTCTCGGATGCGCTCACCGCGGAGGTGAAGGAGCTCGCCCAGCGGGCGTTCACGGCGTTCTCGTGCGCTGGGGTCACCCGTGTGGACTTCCTTGTGGATGCCAACGAGCAGGTGTACATCAACGAGCTCAACACCATCCCGGGGTCGTTCTCTTTCTACCTGTGGGAGCCCGCGGGCCTGCCGTTTGCCGACCTTATGGACGAGCTCATCGACCTCGCTCTCGCTGACCACCGCGAGAAGCTCCGCACCACCACGGTGTTCTCTACCAATCTGCTCGCACAACGCGTCGCGGGCGCCAAGGGAGGGGACAAGGTATGAGTGTCGGGACTGTGGTGGTGGTTGTCTCAAATGGGGTGACTCGCGCGCGCGTGCGGAGTGGGCCCTGCTTCGCGCACGCGCGCGCGAGTCACCCCGGAGAGAGCTAATGACCGCTGGTCCGGCCATCGTCGCGATGGGGGGGCGTTCGCTTGAGCGTGAGATATCTCTGCGCTCGGGCCGGCGGGTGGAGCGCGCCCTGCGTGAGCTCGGCTACGAGGTGCACGCGCTCGACGCCGACGGTGACTTCATCGAGCGAGTGCTCGCGGAGAGCCCCAGTTTCGTGTTCGTTGCCATGCACGGTCGCGGGGGGGAGGACGGCACGTTGCAGGATCTGCTGGAGACCCTCGCTATCCCCTACACAGGCTCGGATGCGCTCGCAAGCGCCCTCTGCATGGACAAGATGCTGTTCAAGCGGATGCTCCGCCTCCACGGCATTCCCACCCCCGCCTTCCACAGCTTCAACGAGACCGCGTTCCGCGAGCTGGGCGGCGCGCGCACTTTCCCACGCCTGCTGGAGGAGCTCGGTCTACCGGTCGTGGTGAAGCCGGTCGCTCAGGGTTCCGCGATCGGCATCAAGTTCGTCTCCACACCCAACCAACTCCCCAGCGCGATCCTTGGTGCGTTTGGCTACGGCGACCGCGTCTTGGTCGAGGAGCGCGTCGTGGGGCGTGAGCTTGCGGTCACGGTCATGGACTCGCCGCAAGGTCCCCGTGCACTTCCCATCGTGGAGCTGTTCACCCCGGAGAGCTTCTACAGCTACGAAGCCCACTACACGATCGGGCAGCTTCGTATGGAGGTTCCCGCCGAGCTCTCCGACGGCGTGCGCGCCCGTGTCGAGGCGGTCGCGCTGCAGAGCTACACCCTGATGGGCTGTCGCGATTTTGCCCGCGTGGACATCATCCTCGACGAGCGCGAGGAGCCGCAGGTGTTGGAGATAAACACCATCCCCGGTCTCACCGAGACCGGTATCACC
>JBOGYB010000495.1:0-1862 GCA_050696555.1 Solirubrobacteraceae bacterium
ACCCAAATCGGGCACGGCTTCATCGAAGCATTCAACTTACGCGACGCGGAGGCGATGGTCGCGCTGACACATCCCGAGCTCGAGTTCCGCCCGACGATGCTCGCGGGGTCAAGGCGGGTGTACAAGGGCCACGACGGCCTACGTACTTGGGTCGCAGATCTGGTTGCCTCCGGCGCGGAGCACCAGGTGCGGGTGCGAGAGGTCCGCGTGCTCGGCGAGCAGCGTTTGATCGTGTTCACCGAAGTGCTGCTGGACGGCGAGGCTATTAGCCCCTCGGCGATGGTGGCCACGCTGCGGGACGGCAAGATCGTCGAAGCAAGGGCCTATCTCAGTGACGAGGAGACGCTGGCCGAGCTCGATCTCCTGCGCTGAGCTCTCCGCTCCGCGGCGAAGCTGGGAACTACACGTTCGACGAGACACGCGCGCCTGGTTACCGTGCCCCTTGAGCTCGCGGCAGCGTCTCGCAACTCCTCAGGCTTCGAGCAGCAACGTCACCGGACCATCGTTGACCAGCTCCACCTCCATGTGCGCCCCGAACACGCCGCGCTCAGCGCGCGCACGCTCGCAGAAGCGCTCATACAGCGGCTCGGCATGCTCGGGTCGGGCGGCCCCCACGAAGCTCGGACGGTTGCCGCGGGTAGCCTCGCCGTAGAGCGTGAACTGACTCACGCACAGTACCCTTCGGTTGCCGAGTGCATCGTTCATGCGCCCCTCCTCATCGTTGAAGATGCGCAATGCGCGCACCTTGTCCGCCAGGCGGTCGGCCACGACGGGAAGGTCGTCCTGGGCGATCCCCAGCAGCACGAGCAGTCCAGGGCCGATGCTCGACACCTCACTGCCGTCCACCCGCACGCTTGCGCTGCTCACCCGTTGCACGAGCGCCCTCATGTCTCGCGCATCAAGTATTCCTGGAGGCCGCAGCGCGCCGGAGGGCCCGCATAGCTGGACCGCATACCAAGCTCGCCCTAACTCTGCCCTGCACAGCGCTCATCTCGGAGCCTCTTGCTCGGCCTCGTACAGCGACTCGCACGCAAGCTCCTGCCCTTTCCCCCCCCACAGCTTGATATCGAGCAGGTCGTGCTGGTAGTCGTCAGGGGCGATTAGCGTAAAGCGCTGCTCGATCAATGGGCACTGGTCGACGGTCACGCCCCCGAGCTCTCCCGTCACGATCTGACCCCCTCCAACCAGTGGTCGTCCCCAAACGAGCGTCATCGTGGCGGTCGCGCCTCCTACCCCGCGCCACCCGCCGATCGCCTCGTCGCAGAGGTCGAGCTTCCAGCCGGGGTTGCGCTCGGCGGTCTGGTCTGTGAAGTCTCCGTACGCGGATAGCTCCACCGGCTCGCCCTCTCCGGGCGCTGTCACAAACCGCACATACCCGAACAGCTCGTAACGATTGCTCGTGATCGAGGTGGCGGGGACATAACGGCGTCCGTGCCATGTTCTGTCCGGATACCACACGATCGCCCCCGGCTCACCGACATCCTCCCCCTCCGTGTCGATCGTGGCCCACACCGCGCGCAGCTCGTCTGTGAGACGCTGTGCCCAGCGGCCATACGGCAGGCCCTCCTGTGGTGGCTCGGCGGCAAAGCGCGGGACGAGGCGTGACTCGGGCGGCACGCACGCAGCCTACCCCGCCGAGCGGGTTGAGTCATGCCGCCGCCCTCGCCCCGGACAGTGCACCGCTGTGCGAGCCCCCACGATGCTGCCGCCGAGAAAGCTGAATTGGGCGGAGAAAGGGAAGCCGTGACGCGGGCAACTGTGTGGTAGCAGTATCCCCTTCGGCCGGTAGGCGAGTGTCCTGCCGGCCGCCTTTTCGTAATAGGTGACTTTCCTCGGGCCGATCGTGGCGCGCAGCCGTATCA
>JBOGYB010000496.1:0-1856 GCA_050696555.1 Solirubrobacteraceae bacterium
AAACTGCTCGCCCCGCGTCGCACTGCCGGCGGGTACCGCCTCTACAGCCATGCTGACGTCGAGCGTCTCCGCGCGATCCTGCGGATGCAGCGCGACGAGTTCCTGCCGTTGCGGGTGATCCGCCAGGAGCTCGCGGCCGGACGCTCGGGCGAGGCGACGCTGGCGGAGGGCGGGCCACCCGCGCGCTCGGGACGTGACGGCGCTCGCGCGTGGCGGCCCAGCGTGAGCGTTCGCGAGGCGACGGGCGCGCTCTACTCGCTAGACGACGTGCTGGAGGAGACCAAGGCCGAGGCGAAGCTCGTCAAGGAGCTCGAAGAGTACGGCGTGGTCAAGGGCGAGCTGCGCGGCGGGGTGCGCTACTTCGACGAGACCGAGCGGGAAATCGTGAGTGCCGTGTCCGAGCTCGCCCGTTACGGCGTGGGGGGTCGCAACCTACGGGTGTTCCGCTCCTCCGCCGACCGTGAGGCGAGCCTGTTGCAACAGATCCTCGCGCCGGCGCTACGCTCGCGCAACCCCGAGCGGCGCAAGGATGCGGTGGAGGCGCTCGAGAACCTCGCGGCGGTCACCACGCACCTGAAGCATTTGCTGCTCGTACGTGATTTGCGTAAGATCGTTCGCTGAGCGTCTGGCCCGCGGCGCGTAAGCTGGGGACGTGCCGACAGTCGAGAGGACACGCACTATTGCCGCCTCGCCGCAGGAGCTGTGGGAGGTGGTGGGCGATCCGCACCATCTGCCGCGCTGGTGGCCGCGGGTGCAGCGAGTGGAGGCGGTGCGGGATGGGGCGTTCACCGAGGTGCTGATGAGCCCCAAAGGGAAAATGGTGCGCGCTGACTTCAAGCTCCTCGACACCCCCGAGCCGTGGCGGGTGGTGTGGAGCCAGCAGGTCGAGAACACACCGTTCGCGCGGGTGCTGAAGAGCGCGGAGACAGAGATACGGTTGCAGGACGGTCACGGCACCCACGGACCGCTCTCGCGGGTGACGATCGAGATGCGCCAAGCCACGCAAGGGTTCTTCGCGCGGCTCGGCAGTCGGCTCGTGGGTCGTGCCGCCGCCTCCACGATCGAGGAGGCGCTCGACGGGTTGGAGCTGATCGCGGGTGGGGAGACACAGGTGTGAGCGTGCGCCCGCCGGCAACCGGCTCCGAGGGTGCTCCGGCGGGCTCTGAGGCCCGTCCGGTAATGCGGTGGTGGGGGTGGGGGGACCCCGAGCACCCCTCGGCGTTGCCCCCGCACGCGCTCGACTTCCTGCGCGAGAAGGTGGGTGTCGCCGACACCCCCCGCCCGGCGGTGGCGCTTGAACACGTGAGTCTCCCCTCGCCGGCTCTCACCGCGGAGGCGTTGCGGGAGCTGCGTGAGGTGGTGGGCGCGGAGCACGTGCGCGACGACCACGGGGAGCGCGTGCGGCACGCCGCCGGGAAGGGTTATCCGGACTTGGTGCGCTTGCGTGCGGGTACCCCCGAGGGGGCTCCCGACGCTGTGCTCTACCCCGGCTCCCGCGAGCAGCTGCGCGGGCTGCTCTCCGTGTGCGGGAGGCTATCGCTTGCCGTCGTCCCCTTCGGTGGGGGGACGAGCGTGGTGGGTGGGGTCGAGCCCTTGCGGGGCCCCCACCAGGCGGTGGTGGCGCTCGATATGGGGCGCATGGGGAGCGTGCTCGACCTCGACGAGGCCTCGCTCACGGTGACGGTGGAGGGGGGGATGCGGGTACGTGAGCTCGAGCAGTGGTTGGTGGCGAAGGGGTTGACGCTCGGGCACTTCCCGCAGTCCTTCGAGTATGTGTCGGTGGGGGGGTGCGCCGCCACCCGCTCGGCCGGGCAAGCGTCTACGGGTTATGGGCGCTTCGAGCGGATGGTGAAGGG
>JBOGYB010000497.1:0-1851 GCA_050696555.1 Solirubrobacteraceae bacterium
CCACAGGCTCGGGCAAGTCAACCACGCTGGCGGCGATGATCGATCACATGAACATGACGATGAACAAGCACATCGTCACGATCGAGGACCCCATCGAGTTCGTGCATCAGGACAAGACGTCGGTCATCAACCAGCGCGAAGTCGGTATGGACACGAAGTCCTTCGAGCGTGCCCTGCGCCGCGTCCTGCGCCAGGACCCCGACGTGATCCTCGTGGGGGAGATGCGCGACGAGGAGACGGTTCGCACAGCGCTGTCTGCCGCCGAGACAGGCCACCTGGTGCTCTCCACCGTGCACACCGTCGACGCCTCGGAGTCGATCAACCGCATGCTCGATTTCTTCCCCCCCCATCAGCACAACCAGGCTCGCGCGATGCTCGCCGGCACGATCAAGGGAGTCATCTCCCAGCGTCTCGTCCCCGGTGCGCAAGGTGGGCGCGTGGCGGTGTGCGAGATCCTGCGGATGACCGGTCGGGTGCACGACATGATCGCCGATCCCAACCAAACGGGACAGCTCGGCGAGGCCATCTCCTCGGGTGCGTACTACGGCATGCAGACGTTCGACCAGGCGCTCTTTCACCATGTGAAGGCTGGGCGTATCACCACCGAGGAAGCGATGCGGGTGGCTTCGAATCCGAGCGATTTCAAGCTCTTGCTGGCGGCCGATGGCCGCAAGGGGACCACGATGGAGGACGTCGCGCAGGCACAGGCCCGTCGCGAAGGGCCTGTGCCTCCCGGTCCTGTCGTGTCCCCTCCAAGCGCCCCCGCCGCGGTCGGCTAACGGCCGCGCGTACGGTCTACCGCTACTTCAGTTGGTAAAGTAACGGTTGAAATGGCCGTTGACGACACTTGCCCTGTCTGTCGCACCGCTGAGATCGTGTGCGGTAAGTGGACGTTGCTGCTCGTACGCGATCTGGCCGAGGGACGTTCCCGCTTCTGCGAGCTGGAGCGCTCGCTGGCGGGCATCAGCCCGCGTACCCTCTCTCTGCGTCTGCGGGGGCTCGAGGAGGAGGGGATCGTCGAGCGCCACACCTACCCTGAGGTGCCCCCGCGCGTGGAGTATGCCCTCACAGAGAAGGGCCAGGCGCTCGTGCCATTGATCGAAGATATGCGCTCCTACGGGGAGCGTTGGTTGGGTGGCGATTGCGAGCAGGCCGCCAGGGCAGCGCTCGCCGGCGGGATCGCCGTCGCCGCGGCGTAAGTCCGCAACGCGCGCTGCGTCGAGCAGGAGCGGTATGGAGGGTGGCGAAATGTGCCTTCCGTGCGCTCTCTCCAATTGCAGTCGGCTCTAAGCGAATTCGTCGAGCAGGCGTCCCTGCGTCTGCAAGCGCATGTGGAGGAGGGGGAGGAGGTCCCCTTCGAGCTCGATTCGTGTGCGACGCGCCGTGGGTCCTCGCCGCTGTACTGCTACCGCCCTCTCACGGGCGCGTTCATTGCCGAGCGCCTTCCGACTCTGCGCGCGCTGCCGGCCCACGCGCACGCGGTGGCGTTGCTCGAGGAGCACGAAGCGCTCGACCGCTATCTTGCCTCCGCCGGAGAGGACCGCCCCCGAGCAGGTACCCGGGGGCGTGGCGAGGCTGCCCTCCTCCAGCTGTTGAGCGACGTCTTCGAGGAGCAAACCGACTTCAAGCTTCACGTCGAGCGCCTGCAACGCGCGATCGATCGCCTCGACGGGTCTGTGCTTGCCACTGCCGGCGAGGTCACGCTCGTCGCGACACTCCACGGCCTCACGATCTCCTCGCCCGAGTTGCAGCTCACGCGCGGCCTCTCGATCGTTCAGCCCGATGCCCTGCAGGGGGCACCCGAGCAGGCCTTGCCGGTGTTGGGATCCCGCGGCGAGGACCACCACATGC
>JBOGYB010000498.1:0-1843 GCA_050696555.1 Solirubrobacteraceae bacterium
GGGATCGGTCGCGAGTTGCAGGGACCGTCCACGCGGCGTGCGGCAATGGTAGGGGCGGGGCTAGTCGCGACTTGCCCGTTGTTCGTTTGGTACTCCCAGGAGGCGCGTGCATACGGTCTGTTTGTGTTGCTCGTCTCGCTTGCGTTCCTCTGTTTTCTGCGCGCGCAGGTCGACCCCAAGAACAGTCGCCTGGTGGCATTCGCGCTCACGGCTTCGCTTGCGCTGTTGACCCATTACTTCGCGGTGTTCCTGCTGATCCCGATGATCGTGTGGCTGCTCTGGAGTCATCGCGCGCGCGCTTGGGTGGCGGTCGTGCCCCCGATCCTCGTCGGGGTGGCGCTTATCCCACTGATCGTGGTCCAAGGTGGGCACGGTACGCAGTGGATCGGAGAATGGGCGCTCGCGAGCCGGCTGGAAGCGATCCCGCAGTACTACCTAACGGGATACACGGGGTCGGCGCTCGGCCACGGCGTCGAGTTGCTGGTGGGGGTTGTAGCGCTCGCCGGTGTCGTGTACGGCCTGTGGTGTGCGCTCACCCCGCGTGAGGAGCGTGGGGCGCTGATCGCGCTCACGGTGGTGGTATGCGGTGTGGGCATCCCGATCGTGCTCGCTGTGGGTGGAGCCGACTATCTCGCTCCGCGCAACCTGGTGGGAGCGATGGTGCCGGTGAGCGTGCTGCTCGCCGCGGTGATCGCGGCGCGGCGCAGCGGGCGTGTCGGCATGGCGTTGGGGGGTCTGCTGGCGGCGGGCTTTTTCGTGCTCACAATCGACGTGGCACTTAGCCCGCGCTTGCAGCGCGGCGACTGGAGGGGCGTGGCGAAGGTCCTGCGAGAAACCAGGAACGGTAGGGCGATAGTGACTGTGGAGCTGGGGGCGGCGCCGCTTGAGTACTACCTACCACCGCTTCACAATCTTCCCCACGGGAGAAGCGTTGTCGTGAGGGAGGTCGACGAGACTGGGTACTCTCCATTGCGTTCTTCGGCAGGCGAACCGCCGGCGCCCGGCTTCCATCTCTCCGAACGTCGCGAGATTCACGGATTGTGGGTGTATCGCTTTACATCCAGAGTGCCTGTCAGGATTTCTGAGGTTCGTCTGCGGGAACACACGATCACTGTGGCTCCGCATCCCGAGGTGCTCGTGCCGCCGTCGTCGGGGAAAACCGCTTAGCCTTCACCGTTATGTCATCGCAGATCGCTCACACACTCAGCGAGGCGCAGGTGACACTGGAGCGAGCCCGCGAGCGTCTACTGAGCCTGCAGGACGAGCAGGGATGGTGGAGGGGGGAGCTGCAGACGAATGTGACTATGGACGCGGAGGACATGCTCCTACGCGAGTTCCTCGGTATCCGCAAGGAGGATGAGACAGAGCGCACGGTGGCGTGGATCCGCTCGCAGCAGCGGGCGGACGGAACGTGGGCGAACTTCCACGGGGGGCCGGGAGACTTGTCGACCACGATCGAGGCCTACTGGGCATTGAGATTGGCGGGGGATGGTCCCGAGCAAGAGCACATGAAGGCCGCCGCTGTGTTCGTACGTGAGCAGGGTGGGATCGAGAGGGCACGCGTTTTCACCCACGTGTGGCTGGCGCTGTTCGGGTTGTGGTCGTGGGAGCGTGTACCGGCTTTGCCACCCGAGATCGTGCTGCTGCCGAAGTGGGTGGCACTCAACATCTACGACTTCGCTTGCTGGGCGCGGCAGACGATCGTGGCGTTGTCGATCGTGATCGCCTACAGGCCGTGCCGCGAGCTGGGGTTCGATCTCGGGGAGTTGCATGGTTGCGAGCCGTGGGCGCCCACGCCGCCGTCGAGCTCGCGTGGGCGGTGGTTGGGACGCTTGGATAAAGC
>JBOGYB010000499.1:0-1843 GCA_050696555.1 Solirubrobacteraceae bacterium
CCGCCACTGTCCTCGCATGGCTTGCCGGCCAGACTTCGAAAATCCGGCTCGGGTCGGGCATCTTTCAAATGCCGGGCCGCTCACCCGCGATGACCGCGATGACCGCCGCCACGATCGACCAGCTCTCAAACGGGCGCATGATCATCGGCATCGGCTCCTCCGGCCCCCAGGTTGCCGAGGGGTGGCACGGACAGCGCTTCGCCAAGCAACTCCAGCGCACCCGCGAGTACGTGGCGGTCGTGCGGATGGCACTCGCTCGCGAGCGTGTCGAATTCAAGGGAGACACGCTGGAGCTGCCACTCCCCGATGGTCCGGGCAAGGCGCTGAAGCTGACGATCTCAACGGTGCAGGAGCGCATCCCGATCTACCTCGCAGCAATCGGCCCGAAGAACACCGCGCTCGCCGGGGAGATAGCGGACGGGTGGATACCCACGCTCTTCTCCCCCGAGCACGTCTCCGAGCTGCGACCCCTGCTGCAGGAAGGCGCCGACCGCTCCGGCCGCTCGCTCGACGGCTTTGACATCGCCCCCACCGTCAATGTGTTCATCACCGACGACCTCGAGGGTGCGCGCAACGCGATGCGTCCCTTCATCGCCCTCTACGTCGGCGGAATGGGATCGCGCAAGCAGAACTTCTACAACAACCTCGTCTGCCGCTATGGCTTTGAGGCCGACGCGAAAGTCATCCAGGACTTCTACCTGGAAGGCAAGCGTGAGGAGGCGATGGCGGCGATTCCCGATGCCCTCATCGACACCGTGTCGCTGTGCGGGCCAAAGGATGTGGTGCGTGAGCGTCTAGCCGTGTATCGCGACGCGGGCGTCGGCACCCTCGGCATCACACCCATTGCCTTCACGAAGGACGACCGGCTGGAGCAGCTCCGCCTGGTAGCCGAGCTCGCCGGCTAGCGCCGGACCGCGCTCGCCATCGTAGTCGTGGCCTCGTCGACCGCCAGTCCCGAGCTCACCGGCGATCACTCCGCTCAGAAGCCCTCTCGACGTCTGCGCATCCTACTCGGCGCCTTCGGCGACCCTGGACACGCCTTCCCGATGATCGCGCTCGGCGGCTCATTGGTCGCGCGCGGCCACGACATCACCCTGCAGACGTGGGAGCGCTGGCGGGCTCCGGTGGAGGCGGAGGGCATGGCGTTCACCCCCGCCCCCGAGTACGCCGCCTTCCCGATCCCGATCCCCGGTCAGGACGGTCTCCCCCAACCGCTCGATTTCTACGAGGCGGTTGCATACGCCACACACGACACCCTCCCGCTCGTTCGCGACATGCGCCCGGATGCCATCGTTCACGACATCCTCACGCTCGGCCCCGCCCTTGCCGGCGAGCTGGTGGGGGTCCCACGCGCCACACTCATCCCCCATGTAAACCCCGCGAGCGAGCCCGGCTTTCCGATCTACTCGTTCGGCGCCCTTCTCCCCCGCACCCCACTAGGCCGGGCCTTTTGGCATCGAGCCCACTTGCCCGTCCGTCGGGGACTCGAGAGCGGTCGCCTCGCGCTCAACCACACGCGCGAGCAGGTCGGCCTGCCACCGCTCGACTACCCCCACGGCGGCACCAGCCGCGAGCTTGCGCTCGTTGCCACCTTCCCCCAGCTCGAGTATCCACGCACTTGGGAGTCCCACGTCCACGTCGTCGGACCAATGCTGTGGGAGCCACCGTCCGAGGACACCCCACTGCCTCCTGGCGAGGATCCACTAGTGCTGATCGCCCCCTCCACCTCCCAAGATCCCGAGCACCGATTGCTGTACGCGGCGCTAGGAGGACTTGCCGATGCACCTGTACGTGTGCTCGCGACGTGGAACCGACGCCTACCCTCTCGCCCCCTCCCCGTGTC
>JBOGYB010000500.1:0-1839 GCA_050696555.1 Solirubrobacteraceae bacterium
CCCCTACGTTCGGCGCTACCCGTAACCCTTGGGATCTTCAGCGCGCCCCGGGAGGGTCCTCAGGCGGTAGTGGCGCGGCTGTTGCCGCGGGTTTGGTGGGCGCGGCGCTCGGGTCCGACGGCGCCGGCTCGATCCGCATCCCCTCCGCGTGGTGTGGTTTGTTCGGCTTGAAGCCTCAACGAGGGCGTATATCGATGGCGCCCAAACCCGAGGGGTGGCACGGGATGTCGGTCAACGGGGTGCTCTCCCGCTCGGTCACCGACACCGCGCTCTTCCACGACGTCGCTTCGGGTTCGGCGCCTGTCGATCGCGATCGTCCCGCGCCGCCCGTGCAGTCGTTTCTCTCCCGCGCCCGGACGCCTCCCGGACGGCTGCGTATTGCCTACTCAACCAAGATCCCTCCGCTCGTAATCGCCCGTCTGGATGCCGATGCGCGCCGCGCGCTCGAGGAAACGGTTGAGCTGTTGCGCTCGCTCGGCCACGAGGTCAAAGAGCAGGATCCCGACTACGGCTTCGACACGATGCCTTCGGTGCTGATGCGCTTCCTGCGGGGTATCCACGACGAAGCGCAAGCCCTCCCGCACCCAGAGCGCCTCTCGCGCCGCACTCGCTCCATGTCGGCGATGGGCGCGCTTGTGCCGTCCGGTCTCTTGGAGCGCTCGCGCGCCGCGGAGCATGTGCTCGCCGACAAGCTCAACCGCGTGCTCTCAGACCACGATGTCCTGCTCACACCCACCACCGCACAGCCTCCGCCTCGCATCGGGCAGTACGACGGTCGCGGGGGATTGTGGACGCTGAACGGCGTCATTTCCCTGGTTCCCTACAACGCTCCCTGGAACCTCACCGGGCAACCCGCCGCCTCCGTTCCCTCCGGCTTCGGCGCCGACGGGCTTCCGCGTGGTGTGCAGATCGTAGGTCGCCCCGGAGATGAGGGTACGCTGCTCTCGCTCTCCGGCCAGATCGAGGCCGAGCGTCCTTGGGCACAGGATCGCCCCGCAACGTTTTCGTGACCATCCCTCCTGACGGCACGCCGTCTGACCTAAGCCCGCTCGACCACAGCCGGGAGGTCGCAGAGGCGGAGCTACTCGATCTTGCCATCGCGGTCGCCCGCGACGCCGGTGCGCTCCTGCTGGAGCGCTTCGACTCAGGTCGCGAGCGGGTACTTGAAAGCAAGAGCACTCCCACCGATCTGGTCAGCGAGGCCGACCTGGCCTCTGAGCGGCTGATTCGCGACGCTCTCAGTCGTGCCCGTCCTGACGATGGGTTCCTTGGCGAGGAGGGAGGGGGAGAGGAGGGGTCCTCAGGTGTCACCTGGGTTGTCGATCCCCTCGATGGCACGGTCAACTTCCTTTTCGCGATTCCCCAGTGGTGCGTGTCTGTCGCCGTTCGCGATTCCCATGGTGTCCTTGCCGGAGCTGTTTTCGATCCCTGTCGTGACGAGCTGTTCACGGCCACCCGCCACGGCGATTCGTTGCTCAACGGCACACCCTTGATTCCCTCCGTATGCGCGGACCTGGCAACCGCGATGGTTGCCACCGGCTTCGCCTACGACGCCTCCGTTCGTGCCGCTCAAGCCGCGGTGCTCGCCCGCCTGCTTCCTCGCGTTCGTGATATTCGCCGCTTCGGATCTGCCGCGCTCGACCTGGTGTGGACCGCTGCCGGACGCTACGACGCTTACTTCGAGCGCACCGTGAAGCCTTGGGATATAGCCGCCGGCACACTGGTTTGTGAACGAGCGGGGCTCAACGTAGTTGAGTTGGTCGAGCGCCCCGGGCTGCCTTTTGGGGTGCTTGCGGCTGGGCCTGCGCTCTCGGGGGAGATGCTTGCGCTGGTCAACTG
>JBOGYB010000501.1:0-1834 GCA_050696555.1 Solirubrobacteraceae bacterium
ACCGTGTCGATGGCCATCGCCACCTCGGGAGGGTCGGAGAGCAAGGCAACGGTGGAGCCCATCGCCAAGGAAGGCCGCGAAGGGGCATCGGGCTCGGGTACCTCCTCGCTGAAGGAGGCCGCCGATCCCTCAAACCAACTGCGCTACACCACCAAGGATCTCTCCGCGAAGGCCGGTGAGGTGACGATCGCCTTCACAAACGCCTCGCAGCTCGAACACAATCTTACGGTCGCCCAAGGCTCCAAGGTGGTTGGCGCCACCCCAACCTTCATCGGGGGCGAAAAGACGCTGACGTTGAACCTGAAGCCGGGGACCTATAACTTCTATTGCACCGTCCCGGGGCATCGTGCCGCCGGGATGGAAGGAAAGCTCACCGTTGGCTGAGCGGCAGCTCGCTCGCCCGGGGAACGTTTGGACTGTTCGCCAGAACCTATGAAGCTCTACGTCTGCTACGGCCTTTTCAAGTCTCCCCGCCCAGGTGGGCACCCGTGCAGAAACGCGCACGAGGCGCTACGCGAGGCTGGGTACAAGCCCGAGGTCGTAAGGTCCTACGGGCTGGGGATCCTGCCGAAAGCCTTCAACCTCACGAAAGGTCGTCAGGAGGTGGAGCGGCTCACCGGCAACCGCATGGTGCCGACGCTCGTTCTCGACGACGGCAAAGTGATCGACGGCTCTCGCGAGATCGTCTCGTGGGCCGCTGCCAATCCGGCGACGCCCGCGTAGCTGACCGGCGAGGGGGAGCGCGCTCCCTCGAGTCGTGCCGCGGTGATGAAGAGCGATAGCTCGCTCATGTACTGCGGTCGTAGACGCTCGGCGCTCCGATCGGCTTGTGCGGCACTGCGGCACAGCGCGACGGCGAACAAGACAGCACAAACCATGATCCCTGCCGCCACGGCGAGTATGTCAATAGATGCACCCACTGCTAAAGCCCCCTTTCGCAGTTTCCCCTGCCGCTAAGAGTGCCAGGTACCACGGATAAGTGTCGTACCCGTCTGGTGGAATGTTCCCGCTGTTTGCGGACTACCCTGCTCTGGAGGGCCTAAACATTCCTCCAAAATCTCGTACCCACGTCAGCGGGTACGCACAATCCCGGCCTTCGCCACCTATCTAACCTTTCGTGCCCGCGTCAGCGGGTACGCACAATCCGCGCGCCACGCGCGGGTATGAGCGAGATGTGAAAGTTCTTCTGGCGCTCGGGCCGCTTGCCGACGGCCTCCCAGTCGAGCCGGTCGAGCATTGTGCGTAGCGCGACGCGCATCTCCATCTGGGCAAACGCCGAGCCGATGCCGCGGCGGCGGCCGCCGCCGAAGGGGAACCAGCTGTAGGTGCCGGGGCGCTGGTCCAACCACCGCTCGGGACGGAACTCGTCGGGGTGCTCGTAGATGCGTGGGTCGCGGTGCATCAAGGCACCGATGCTGAGCAGGGTGACGCCGGCGGGAAATGTGTAGGAGCCCACCGTCGCGGGTTGGGCAAGGGTGCGGGCGGCCCCGGGGAGCACGGTGCGCAGGCGTAGGGTCTCGGTGACGATCGCGTCGAGGTAGGCGTCGTCGGATTCACGCGCCTTCGCTCTGACCTCGGGGTGGCGGGCAAGCAGTTCCACCGCCCACGACAACCCGGTGGTGGTGGTCTCGTGGCCGGCGACAATCAGGTTCATCACCTGGTCGTGGAGCCACTCGCGGTCGCTCTCCCCCGAGCGCAACAGCATCGAGAGCATGTCGGTACGGTGCTCGCGATCGGGAGCCTCTTCCAGCTCGTCGATGAGCTGATCGATGAGCTCGTACGTGCGTTTCACCGCTGCCGAGTAGCCCTTCCACGGGGGGACGGCCTCCAGGCC
>JBOGYB010000502.1:0-1828 GCA_050696555.1 Solirubrobacteraceae bacterium
CTGCCCACTATCGGTCCTGGGATCGAAGCGCACGAGCTGTTCCCCAATCGCACCAACGTGTCGTGGTACACCGAGGTGGATACACAACCAACTGCCGGTGAGGCTCCCACCGGCCATCCCGGGACTGGGAAGACCGACGCGGGTGGACCCACCAACCGGCCTGCGGAGACTGAGCCGGGCGGGAATATGCGGGATGCAGAGGCATATGGCAGGATCCGCGCACGGATCTTCGAGCGAGGGGTGGGGGAGACGCTCTCCTCGGGGACGGGCGCCACCGGCGCCGCCCTCGCCTACCACCTCGCCGGCGGGCCCTCGCGTGTGCGGGTGCTGCTCGACGGCGGGGAGTTGGATGTCGAAGTGGGGGACGACCTGCAAGTGAACCTGACAGGCTGGGCACGCCCCGTGTTCGCGGGACACCTCAGCGAGGATTTCCTGAGAGAGCTGCATGACACCACGACCGATTGACCCCATATCCCTACCGGGAGCACCCACAAGGGTGGAGGGTTGAGGAGACTGCATGACACCACCACCGAGTGAACGCCTGAGCCTGATCCCCCCGTACCTGTTCGCGGAGTTGGAGCGCAAGATCGCCGCTAAGAAGGCCGCCGGTGTGGACGTCATCAGTCTCGGCATCGGCGACCCCGACCGGCCCACCCCTCCCTTGATCGTCGAGGCGATGCAGGAGGCGGTCACCGAGCCTCAAACGCACCAATACCCCTCCAACAAGGGGCGCGCTGATTTCCGTGAGGCACTCTCCGATTTCTACGCGCGCCGCTTCGATGTGACGATCGACCCCACCACAGAGGTGATTCCCGCAATCGGGGCGAAGGAGGCGATCTTCAACCTCAACCTCGCCTTCCTCGACCAGAGGGATGTGGCGCTGGCCTCAGACCCGGGCTACCCGGTGTACACAGGTGGGCCGCTGCTCGTGGGGGCCGAGCCGGTCGTGATGCCGCTCGTCCCCGACCTCGGCTTCGTGCCCGATCTCGACGCGATCGATGCTGAGACCGCTAAGCGGGCGAAGCTGATGTACCTCAACTACCCCAACAACCCCACCGGCGCGGTGGTCCCCGATGGGTTCTTCGCGAGAGCGATCGAGTTCGCGCGCGAGCACGACATCCTGGTCGTCCACGACAACGCCTACTCCGAGACCACCTACGACGGGTATCGTGCCCCGTCGTTCCTCGCCACCCCCGGCGCGAAGGACGTGGGGATCGAGGTTTTCTCGCTCTCCAAGGGCTACAACATGACCGGCTGGCGATGCGCCGCGGTGCTCGGCAACGCCGAGGTGGTGGAGCACTATTGGCAGCTGAAGACCAACATCGACTCCGGCCTGTTCGAGGCGGTGCAGTTGGCGGGAATCGCCGCGCTCTCACCCGACGCGGACGCGGAGGTGACCTCGATGAACGAGCTCTACCGCCGCCGCCGCGACCTGGTGTGCGACGCGCTCGCGAAGGCCGGCGTGCACGTGACACCCCCGAAGGGCACGATCTACGTGTGGGCCCCCATCCCCGAGGGCTTTGCCGACTCTGCCGCCTACTGCGAGCACGTGCTCGAGCAGGCAGCCGTCGTGGTCTCACCGGGCGGCGCCTACGGGCCCAGCGGGGAGGGGTGGTTTCGCATCTCCCTCACCACCCCCGACGACCGCCTAGTCGAAGCGGTCGAGCGTTTGGCGGCGCTGGGAGCCTGATCTACACTCAGGTGTAGATGACCCAACCAACCAGGCGTGCCCGTCAGCGCGCTTTCTGCATCGCATCCCTCCCGGGCGAGGAGAATCTGGACGAGCTACGTGAGCTTCTGCTCACCGCCGGCGTGGCGGTGGTGGGGG
>JBOGYB010000503.1:0-1816 GCA_050696555.1 Solirubrobacteraceae bacterium
CGCAGTGCGTGCGCTAGCGGTGGTGGTAGTCGCAACGCCTTGTCCGCTGATCCTCGCTGCGCCGATCGCGCTCGTCTCCGGTCTCTCACGCGCGGCGCGCGCCGGGGTCATCGTCAAGGGCACCGGCGCGATCGAGACGCTCGGAGGGGCGCGCACGGTGCTGTTCGACAAGACCGGCACGCTCACCGTAGGCGTGCCTGAAGTACGAGATGTCGTTAGCGCCAATCACGCTCCACCGGGTGAGCTGCTGCGCCTGGCGGCCTCGGTCGACAGGATGTCCGCGAACGTGCTCGGCGGGGCGCTGGTAGCCGCCGCGCGCGAGGCCGAACTCGAGCTTGGGATGCCCACGAACATTCGCGAGGAGCCCGGCCAGGGCATCGAGGGAGAAGTGGACAGCCACAGGGTGGCGGTGGGTAGCCGCGCGTTCCTACGCTCCGCCGGCGTACCCGCAGAAGCGCTCGCCACAGCGAGCACGATGAGCGGTCACGGCTCCGGCGAGGCGCACATCCTCGTCGGTGTCGACGGTGATCTAGCCGGTGTGATCGTGATGGCCGACGAGCTGCGCGCGGACGCAGACTGCATGATCGAGCGGCTCCGTAGCGAGGGCGTTCGCTATGTCGCGATGGTCTCCGGGGACCGTCGCTCGGTCGCCGAGCGCATCGGCCGGGAACTCGGGGTGGATCGTGTCTATGCCGAGCAGTCACCCGCGGAGAAGCTCGAGGTCGTGCGCAGCCTGCGCACACAGCCCAGGCTGGCGCCCGTCGTCATGGTCGGCGATGGCGTCAACGACGCGCCCGCACTCGCGCTCGCGGATGTCGGGATCGCGATGGGCGCCGCCGGAGCAACCGTCTCATCCGAGACGTCGGACGCGGTGATCACCGTGGACCGGGTGGACCGTGTCGCCGACGCGCTGCACGCTGGCCGGCGCGCACTTCACATCGCCCGCCAGAGCGTGCTGTGCGGCATGGGCCTCAGCCTGGCGGCGATGCTCGTCGCTGCCTTTGGCTACCTGCCCCCGGTCGCCGGTGCGCTGTTGCAGGAGGCGATCGACCTCGCCGTGATCCTCAACGCCTTGCGCGCGCTCTACGGCTGAGACTGGGAGGGTAACGAGGCGTAGATACTACGCAGCAGAGGTGTGGCCCCGCCCCGATTGCCGATGATCCAAAGTGGCGGACGCTGTGAGCTCCAACACTCGCTGAAGGGGAGCGGCAATGTTCAACACAGTCGTTTGGGCGACGGATGGCTCAGAGAGTGCCGACAGAGCGCTCGCGGTCGCAAAGCCACTCATGCGTGAGAACGGCGCTTCGCTCCTGGTCGGGCATGTCGCGGAGAAGTATGCGACCAAGGCTGGGCTCGCCGTTTACCCCGACGAGGAGCAGGTCGAAGCGAAGCTCAAGCGAGTGGTCGAAGAACTCTCAGCGGAGGGATTCGACGCCAGCCTCAAGATCGTGAACCACGTTGGCCCTCAGCCCGCACACGAAATCGCCGATCTCGCTCGTGAAGTGGGAGCAGATCTGATCGTGGTGGGCACTCGCGGCCACGCCGCACTCCCAGGGCTGCTGCTCGGGAGTGTGACACTGCGCCTCCTTCATGTTGCGCCGTGCCCGGTCTTGGTGTGCCCTCCAGCCGAGTAGGCGTGACCAAGCTCACCTGGGGTTTCGGGCCCCGAGACTCGCAGCGGCTCTCGGGTGCTGTGTGCGAGTGTCGCTGCGTGCTCGTATAGCTGCTCGCGGGCGTCGGAGTGCGCGGCGTGCTCGATGATCAACTGGGCCTGAGCGCGCTGGCTGCGCCCGAAGATGCGCGCGCAGCCCTGCTC
>JBOGYB010000504.1:0-1810 GCA_050696555.1 Solirubrobacteraceae bacterium
TGCCTGAGGAGCTCGCGCGACAGGTGTTCACGCACGCCTCCTGGAGCGACCGCCGCGCCGATTCCTACACCCGTTTGGCGTTCCTTGGAGACAGCGTGCTCGCGCTGGCGGTCACCACACACCTCTATCCGCGCCTGGAGGCCGAGCGCTTCGGCGCCGGGCGGCTCACGAAGATTCGTGCGCAGGCCGTCTCAGGTCGCTCGTGCCGGGCGGTGGCCGAACGCCTAGGCGTAGGCGAGCGCCTGCGCGCCGCAGCCCCTCCCAACGGCGAAGGCAGGCACGTGGGGATGCTCGAGACAGAGCGCGTGCTCGCATCGGTGATCGAGGCGGTGATCGGGGCTTGCTACTTGCACTCCGGGTACGAGCCCACCGCGGGGGCGGTGGTGGAGGCGTTCATGCCGGAGATCGAGCACGCGTTGAACAACCCGCTCGACTTCAAGTCGGCGCTTCAGGAGCAGCTCGCCCAGCGGGGTGAGACGATCTCCTACGAGGTGACAGACGAGCACGGTCCGCCCCACAACCGCACCTTCGTGGTGGTTGCCTCGGTGGGCGGCAAACCGATCGGAACGGGGAGCGGTCGCAGCAAGAAGCACGCCGAGCAACAGGCCGCAAGCGAGGCGCTGGAGAGCCTCGCGAAGGCGTAGCGCCGAAAATCGTCCGATGCACCTCAAGTCGCTCACCCTGAAGGGCTTCAAGTCGTTCCCCGACCGCACGAAACTTGATTTTGGGCCGGGCGTGAGTGTGGTGGTGGGGCCGAACGGATCGGGCAAGTCAAACGTCACAGACGCGTTGTTGTGGGCGATGGGCGAGCAGTCGCCGCTGGCGGTGCGAGGCCAGTCGATGCAGGATGTGATCTTCGGGGGCGGTCGCGGTGTGCAAGCGCGCAGCTCCGCCGAGGTCGAGATCGTGCTCGACAACTCCGACGGCACGATCGAGGTGCCGCTCTCGGAGATCTCGATCGTACGCCGGCTCGATCGCTCCGGCGAGGGGGAGTATCGCCTCAATGGGGCCCGCTGCCGGCTGGTGGATGTGATCGAGGTGCTCTCCGATACCGGTCTTGGGAAGGAGACGCACTCGGTTATCTCCCAGGGCCGCGTCGAGGCGATAGTCACCTCCAAGCCGCGTGACAGACGACTGCTGATCGAGGAGGCGGCGGGCCTCGGCAAGCACCGTAAGCGCCGCCGTCGCGCGCAGCTGAAGTTGGAGCGCACGCAGGAGAACCTCGACCGCGCGCTCGACGTGGAGCGTGAGGCGCGCACGCGGTTGCGTCCGCTCAAGCGTCAGTCCGAGGCGGCGGAGCTGCACGAGCGCCTTGAACGCCAGATGCTGGAGGCCCGTTTGGAGCTGGCGCGCGAGGCCGTGCGGGCCAGGCGGGCGGAGCTCGTAGACGCCGAGCAAGGGGCGCACGCGGCGAGAGCGGCGAGGGCGCAGATCGAGACGCGCCTGCAAGCTGTTGCCCAGCGCCGCGAGCAGGCGGAGCTTGCGCTGGCACAGCGCACAGAGCGCCACGACGCGCTCGCCAAGCGCTCTTACGAGGCACGCTCGGCGCAGGAGCGGTTGCAGATGCGCGGCGAGCAGGCGGCGGCCACAGCGGAGACGGTCTCCCAGCGGGCAGCCCGTATCGAGATCGAGCTAGGGGCGCTCGAGCAGAGCCACTTGGGCGAGCAGGGGAGCAACGATCCCTTCGCCTCCGAGGAGGCTGCCAGCGAGGATCGCGTGCGGGCACTTGAGAGCGCGCTCGCCGAGATCGACCGGGAGCGCGAGCGTGAAACCGAGCGCGAGATCGAGGGGTTGCGCGCCGAGCAGGAGG
>JBOGYB010000505.1:0-1807 GCA_050696555.1 Solirubrobacteraceae bacterium
GGCTTTGCGATCCCGGACGCCTGCAACCCTTCGTAGCCCGCCTGGAAGAGGCCGCGATAGATGCGCGGCGATTCGGGTGTCCCCCTGGAGTTGAACTGAGGCAGCAGAAACTGGGGGTGGTTGGCCTCGTTCCAGATCGCGAACAGCGACACCTCGCTGCCGTAGTGGCGTCCCACCGCGGTCATGAATTCGCGGAACTGCACCGTGTTCGGGCGCGTGAGCTGGTCTTTGTGGGTCGAGGTGGCCCACTTCGGCACCGGTGAGGTGACGGTGAGCAGCACCTCCCATTTCAGTCGTTGGGCTTCCGCCAGTAGTGGGTCATACGGCCCCCACTTGTAGTTCGCGGGGTTGGTGGCGTCGAAATTCGGACGTTTCGAGCTTTTGGCGCCGGGGGCCACGTCCGCCCAGGCGAGCTCCACGCGCAACCCTTTCACGCCGAACCCCTGGAGCTTCACGAGCGTCCGGGCACGGACTGCAGGGGTTACGTAGATCAGGTCGCTGGGCGCCTCGAAGAATGTCCTCTGGGCGTGAGACGCAGACGCGGGAACCGCCCCCACCGCACCAACGGCGGCACAGGCAACGGCGAGGAGTAGAAACGTGCGAATTCTGAACATGGACCGTTGAGACACCTGGGCGCAGAGAAGGTTGCGGTCGGTGTACCGTGCGAGCCGATGAGTGCAGCAGTCGCACCGGACGACATCGTCGCAACCCACGAGGAGATCTCCCCGGGGGGTCGCCCCCCGCTGCTGGTGATCGACCCGTTGCGTCGCTTCCTCGACGCGCACCACCTCGGCTTGGGCGAGATCCACGCGCAACCGATCGGGGAGGGGCACTCAAACGTGACCTACCTCATCGAGCGCGACCACGGTCCGGGGCTCGTGCTGCGCCGCCCCCCTCGCCCCCCGCTGCCCCCCAGCGCGCACGACGTGTTGCGCGAGGCACGCCTGCTCGAAGCGCTGGAGCCCACCCCCGCACGCGTTCCCCGCGTGCTTGCCGTGTGCGACGACGAGGGGGTGATCGGGTGCCCCTTCTACGTGATGGAGCGTGTGCAGGGAGAGGTGATCGTCTCCACCACTCCTCCCCCACTTGACACCCCCGAGCAACGCCGCCGCATCGGCGAGCAGCTGATCGACGCGCTCGTGGAGATCCATGCCGTCGACTGGCGCGCGGCGGGCCTCGAGGGATTTGGCAAGCCCACCGGCTACCTGGAGCGCCAGCTGCGACGCTTCGGGGGACTGTGGGATCTCAACAAGACCCGTGACATCCCCGCGGTCGAGCGTGTCGGCGCGTGGCTCTCCGAGCACATGCCCAAGTCCGGCCCCGCCACGATCGTGCACGGCGACTACCGTCTCGGCAACACCATGTTCGCCGCCACCGCTCCCGCCCGGCTCACAGCGGTGTTCGACTGGGAGATGGCCACCATCGGCGACCCCCTTGCCGACCTCGGCTACCTGTGCATGTTCTGGACCGAGGCATCCGACCCCGAAGGGGGTTTGCGCGAGCACTTGGGCAAGGTCACCCGCGCCGAGGGGTACCCCACACGCGCAGAGCTCATCGACCGCTACGAATCCCTCACCTCCCGCTCGATGAAAGAGCTGCGCTGGTACACCACGCTTGCGCTATGGAAGTCGGTGGTGTTCATGGAGGGCAACTACAAGCGCGCCATCGCCGGCACCACCGACGACCCCTACCTCAAGCAGTTCGGCGAGGGCGTGCTCGAGCTGGCCCGCCAGGCGGAGGAGGTGGCTCTCGGTGGGTGACTCTCCGGAGATGGACTCGCGCGCGCACGCGCGGAGTGGGCCTTCTC
>JBOGYB010000506.1:0-1801 GCA_050696555.1 Solirubrobacteraceae bacterium
AGGGAGGGTGATCCTCGCGCCGCCGGTGGGGGCGGCGCGAGGGGCCTTGCTACTGAAGAGCCTGGTTCTCAGCGCTACACGCCGAGCAGGTCCACCACGAACACGAGTGGGGCGTTCGGGGGGATGGTGGGCGGTGAGCCCGTCTTCCCGTAGGCGAGTTCGGCGGGGATGATCAGCTCGCGCCGTCCACCCACCTTCATGCCGGCGACGCCCTGGTCCCAACCCTTGATGACCTGGCCCTTGCCGAGCGTGAACGCGAATGGTTCGGAGCGCTTCCAGGAGGCGTCGAACTCTTTGCCGCCTTTGTAGAGGACGCCGACGTAGTTGACGGTCACCGACTGGCCGGCCTTGGCTTCGGGACCGGTGCCTTTGATGATTTCCTTGGTTTCCAGTTTCGTCGGTGGAGGACCGGTGGGCACCGTGACCTTCGGCTGCGTGGAGAGCGGACCGCTGGTGGGTGTCTTGACGGAGGCGGTGGGGGTGGTGCTGGTGGGCTTTGGTGTGGTTTCGCCCTTGACGTGCGGAACGGAGCTCACATAGGACTCGTTGCCGGGGACGATGGAGCTGGATTCGCTGCTCGACCCGCACCCGGCGATGAGGCCGGCGGCGGCGAGGGTGGCGAGGGGAAGGGTTATGCGGGAGTTGAATAGTTTGGGTGTCATCACGGTGGGGGAGCCTAACGCATGGAGGTGGGTTCGCGCTACGATCGATGCGGACCGTGCTAGGCGGGGATGTAGCGGCGCCCTGAATCCGCAATCCGCTCTAGCGGGGCTGAACTCCTCCCCGAGGGGTTTCGCTCTCCTCGTCCCGCTGTTTTGGGCGTCGATGGTTCGGGTCCCGCGCGGTGTCGGCTTGTGAACCAGGTCAGGTCCGGAAGGAAGCAGCCTTAAGCGACTACCGGCAGGCGCAGCGGGAGTACCCGATCCGGAGCCCTCAATAGCGATCAGGCGAGTGGAGGCGGAAACCACGACGGGGGGTGCACGGTCCTTTTTTGACCCCGCCACGACGGGTCTATCGAAGGATGGTTGGGTGCAAGCCACGGTGGTGGGCTTCGATGGCGACGGTGGCCGTTGCTAGCCGCAGTGCTCGAACAGCAGCCACGAGCGGTTTGACCGCGACGCGGTGAACCCGGGGGGGATGGAAACGGCGGAGTGCGGGTCGCGGGGATCGAGCACGTAGGCGTGTTCGACTTCGGTGCTTGCCGGATCGATGTACGTGCCGGTCGCGATGGGTTTGGCTTCTGCGCTTACGACCAGCGAGGGGGAGGCTTTCAAGTAGAGCGCGAGCAAGGGGATGGGGGCGTGGTTGGGAACTCCCACCGGGCCGCACTTCAGGGATATGGCTTTGCTGTGCACGAGCGCGAGCAGGTCGTTTTGGATGCTTTCCTGACGTGCGAGGTTGTGGAGCTCTTTGTGAGCTGATTTGACCTGCCCCGGGAGGGTGAGGATCAGTGCCAGGAGCACTACCGAGCCCGCCGCCATCCACGGTCGCCGGCGCCGGTCGCCGCTGGGGAGGGCGGTCCAGCCGAACGCCCCGGCGCCGCAGAACACGCACAGGATGGCGCCCGCGAGGAAGGCGTAGCGGGTGTCGATGGGTAGGCCCACGGAGGCCATCGCCGCAAACACCACCACCGCTGTCACACCGGCGATCGCGGCGAGGGTGGCCTGCTCGCGTAGCCACGTGAGCGTCAAAATCCCCCCAAGGGCCGCGCCGGCGAGAACGGCAGGGCGCAGTACCTCGCCGATGCGGCGGGGGATGTACTCGGGAACGTTCCCGATGCCCGTGGGGCGGTGCAGGGTGG
>JBOGYB010000507.1:0-1791 GCA_050696555.1 Solirubrobacteraceae bacterium
GCCGTCTACAACCCGGTACGACCCGACGGCACCTATGACGAGCGCGTGCTCAACCGCAACGGGAGCTCCTATGAGGGCCGCTTCGTCAAGGACCCCGAGCTCGCCGAGGAGCTGATCTCAGACCTCGACGCGCGTGGCCTGCTGTTCCGACGCAGCGACTACGAGCACTCCTACCCCCACTGCTGGCGTTGCGGGACTCCGCTCATCTACTACGCCAAGCCCTCCTGGTACATCGCCACCTCGAAGATCCGCGAGCGCATGATGGCCGCCAACGACACCATCGCCTGGTACCCCCCGCACATCAAGCACGGCCGCTTCGGCGACTGGCTCTCAAACAACGTCGACTGGGCGCTCTCCCGCGAGCGCTACTGGGGCACCCCGCTACCGGTGTGGCGCTGTCCGGACGGTCACACCCACACGATCGCCTCCTTCAAGGAACTGGAGGAGCTGTCCGGCCGTCCACTTACCGACCACCACCGCCCTTACGTCGACGACATCGACTTCCCCTGCACGGGTACGAGGGACGGCCGGGCTGCGTGCGCCCAGCGCATGAAACGTGTCCCCGAGGTCATCGATGTGTGGTTTGACTCGGGCGCGATGCCCTTTGCCCAGCATCACTCTCCCCACGAGAACGAGCTCCTATTCCAAAAAAACTTCCCCGCCGATTTCATCTGCGAGGCGCTCGACCAAACGCGGGGCTGGTTCTACTCGCTGCTCGCCGTCTCCACCCTCCTGTTCGACACCGCCCCCTACAAGAACGTGGTCTGCCTCGGCCTGATCCTCGATGCCGACGGTCAGAAGATGTCGAAGTCCAAGGGCAATACGGTCGAGCCGTGGCAGGTGCTCGACACCTACGGCGCCGACGCCTTCCGCTGGTACTTCTTCACCTCAAAGCAACCCTGGGACGGCTACCGCTTCTCTGAGGACTCCATCGGCGAGGGTGTACGCCTATTCCTCAAGCAGCTGTGGAGCACCTACTTCTTCTACACCCTCTATGCAAACGCAAACGCGGATGCGCTACAGGGGAACCACGACGACAACGACGCGGAGGATGCCCTCGACCGCTGGGCGCTCTCGCGCACCGCCGCCACCGCCGAGCGGGTGGCCGAGCGGCTCGACGCCTACGACGCCACCACCGCCGGGCGCGCTATCGCCGAGTTGGTGGACGAGCTCTCCAACTGGTAC
Source organism: Solirubrobacteraceae bacterium (assembly GCA_050696555.1). Lineage (GTDB taxonomy): Bacteria > Actinomycetota > Thermoleophilia > Solirubrobacterales > Solirubrobacteraceae > Palsa-744. Next base: position 1,186 of record JBOGYB010000507.1, read on the forward strand.
ATCCGTCGCTCCCGCCGGCGCTTCTGGGACGGTGACCGCGCTGCGTTCGCCACCCTGCGCGAATGCCTGCTCATCGTCTCCAAGCTGCTCGCCCCCTTCTGCCCCTTCGTCGCGGATGAGATCTACGACAACCTCGACGGCGCCCTCCCCAGCGTCCACCTCTGCGACTTCCCCACCGGCGACGCGCTTCCCGCGCGTGACCCCGAGCTGGAGGACGCGATGGCGATCGCCCGCGAGACCGTCACACTCGGACTATCCGCGCGCGCCCACGCGAAGATCAAGGTCCGCCAGCCCCTCGCCGAGGCCGTGGTCGTCGCCGCCGGCCGTGAGCGCACCGCCATCGAGCGACTCTCGGAGATCGTCCGCGAGGAGCTCAACGTGCGGCGCATCCGCTTCGTCGACGCCGCCGAGGAGCTGGGCGAATACGAAGTGAAGGCCAACTACCGCACGCTCGGCCCCCTGTTCGGCAAAGAGATGCCGCTCGCCGCCGACGCCATCGCCGCGCTTGACCCGGCGCGGGTGGCCGCCGCGGTGCGCGAGGGCGAGCCCATCGGCATCTCTGTCAACGGCCGCGAGCACACCATCACCGCGCAGGACGTCCTGCTC
>JBOGYB010000508.1:0-1784 GCA_050696555.1 Solirubrobacteraceae bacterium
CCGGTGCTCTTGTCCTCCTCCGGTGCGTCTGGGACTTCTTCGCCACAGGTAAAGGCACGCTCGCCCCTATCGATCCCCCACGCTTTCTCGTTGTCCGAGGTCTGTACCGCTTCACCCGCAACCCTATGTACAACGGCGTTATCGCCCTTATCCTCGGGGAGGCGTGGCTCTTCCGGAGCATCGGTCTGGCTGAGTACGCACTTCTAGTCCTTATCCTCTTCCACTTGTTCGTGGTCCTCTACGAGGAGCCTGCCCTTGAGTCACAGTTCGGGGAGCCGTATCGGGCCTACCGGCGTGCCGTTCCCCGCTGGGGCTTCACGACTCGGCCGTTTCAAGAGAGCACCGGGAGCACCGCCTAACATGCCGTGACAGTCAGCTGAACGCCGGTCGTTAGGCATCTCGCAACGGAGCGGCGGGAACCCGGAAGCGAAGCGGTGCGTTGATTCTGGACGAATCCGCACGTTCCATAAATTGTTACAATTGGGGCATTAGGCATCCGATGATCAAGGCGATACCGATGCGCAAGCACATTTGGGTCGACTTGCTGCTCTACCCGACCCATACGTTGCCGATTGCGGCGGCGCCGGTGATGGTAGGAGCCGCACTGGCGGCGCGCGACCACGTGTTCGCGCCTGTGGCTGTCGTGCTCGCCTTCCTCGGTAGCTGGCTCATCCATCTGGCCGGCCTCTTCACCGACACCCACGAGCTGCTGCGCCGATATCCGCAAGCGGTCGAGCATCCCGATCTCACGAACGCCCTGCAGGACGGCACGCTAACCCTCGGCCAGATTAAGGTCGCGATCGCCGCGTGCCTCCTATTCGCGGGCCCGGTCGCGGTGTGCTTCCTGGTCGTGGGCGGAGTGCCGGCACTCGTGATCGGCATCTTGGGCGTGGTCGCAAGCTTTGGATACTCGGCGGGCCCGCATCCTTACACAAGGCTCGGCATCGCCGAGCCAATATTCTTCGCGATGTTCGGAATCGTCGCAGTCGCGGGAACTTACTACGCGCAGATTGCATGGCTCGCGGCAGCGGCCGCGCAGCCCGTGCCCAGCCTGGCAGCGCTGCCCCCTGCGGCATTCCTCGTCGGGCTGCCGGTGGGCGCGCTCGTGACCAACATCCTCCTCATCGACGACCTCGAGGATCGACAGTTCGACGCGAGCAAGGGATGGCGCACGCTGGCGGTCTGCTTCGGTCCCGCGGGAAGCCGGCTGGCCTACTGCTTCTTGTCGTCGCTTGCCTATCTCGCGCCCCTTGTGCTCTGGAGCCTCGGGGGATACGGTGCATGGGTCCTGCTTCCCCTCGTGACCTTGCCCCTGGCGTTGCAGGTCCTGCCAGTCGTCCTGACTCACGAGGACGAGCCGACCCTCGAGCCGATGACCGCCAGAGCAGCGATGCTGACGTTCGTATACGCTGCACTGCTGGCGATCGGCGTCGCGGCTGGATAGCAGCGACTACGGGCCATTCGTTTGCGTCGTCGGGCAGCTTCGGGGTGGAAGCATGAGGAAGGTGCCTAACAACGCGTTGGAGCGGACCGCGAACTACGGCGCGCGCTGTGTCTTTGCGAGTGGGCGTCGTGCCCGGCCGCTCAACTTGGTCTTTAGACGCTATCCATTGAAGGAGGCTGTATGCGGGCACTGCATCCTCTACTCTTGCTTTTTCTCCTTGCGAACGTAGCCCACGCACAGCCCAGCTCTGTTTTCATCGAAGATCTCACGTGGCCCGAGGTTCGAGATGCGATGGCCAATGGCAGGACGACTGCCATTTATTACGCCGGCAGCACCGAAC
>JBOGYB010000509.1:0-1779 GCA_050696555.1 Solirubrobacteraceae bacterium
GCACGGTCGTTCCCGATCGAGCCACATGCCCTGCTGCCGTTCGTGCACTGGCTCCCTGGTCCGCTGCGCCGCGCCTACTGGCGCTTGGGCGCGGCAGACACACACGAGGACATCCTGTTGCTCTCGAGGCGGGAGCTCGAGGGGTTGTTCGGCCCGGCGCTACCGGAGCGGTTGGGGCCGTTGGTCAAGAGCTGGGTGTGCGTGCAAGCAGTACCGTCGACCGTGCCGTCTGCCGGCGAGGACCGGGCGTCCCGGGTCTCACCCGCCGAGCCGGGAGATGTCGTTGCTGAAGCCGTTCACCACGAGGAAGATCAATAGCGCTATCCCCACCGAGCTGAAGCGCCACATCGCGATCAGCGACACACGCCGGCCACGTACCTTCTCGGCGACCGCCCACAGCACGTGACCGCCATCGAGGGGGAGGAAGGGGAGCAGGTTGAGGACGGCGAGGACGAGCGACACATAGCCGATCACCACGAGCGCTCTGCCGGGACCGGCGGCGACGGCTTGCTCGGTGACCTGCCCGATGCCGACGATGCTCGAGATCTGTTTGCGTTGCTCCGAGCTCGTGAGGGCTTTGCCGAGACCGGAGAACGTCTGAGTGGTCATCCCCCACATCTCGCGCACCGATGCGCCAGCGGCGGCGAACACACCAAACGACTTGACCGGTGGAGGCGCGAACTGGAAGCCGAGCACCATCCGTTTGACTTCCTTTTCAGCGTTGTAGCGGGGGTAGATCGAGAGCTTCACGAGCCGTCCGCCTCGATCCACGGTGATGAGCGCCGGACTGCTACCACGACACCCGGAAACCAGGGCTCCCACACAGCGGTGGGCAGAGACCGTTTTCACAACTGTGGACAGCGTGGCGGGGCGCCCGTCGACCGCCACGATGCGATCGCCGTGACGCAACACCCCCGCGGCGGGCATGCCACGCTCGACGGCCCCCACCACGGCCTTTCCGGGCCCGAGCGTGCGCACCCCGGGGTTGACCCCTTCCAGCGTGATTGCCCCGTTCAAGCTGCCGGCGAAGAGCACCACCCAGAACAGCAGGAAGGCGATCAGGATGTTCACGCCGGGGCCGGCGAGGATCACGACTATGCGCTTCCAGGGAACCTGTGTGTAGTACGCACGGCGCGCCACCTCGGGCGGGAGCTCCTCGATCTCCGCCGGGTTCATGCCGGTGATCTTCACGTACCCACCCGCGGGGATAGCGCCAACCATGTATTCGGTCTCTCCCCGCTTGACCCCCACGAGCTTCGGGGGGAAGAACAGCGAGAAGCGCTCCACCCGCATCCCCACGAGCTTCGCCACGGCGAAGTGCCCCGCCTCGTGCAGGACGATCAACGCCATGATCCCGAGGATCGCGATCGGCCAGTTCATGTGCTCAGTTTGGCAGGCATACCATCGGCAACCGGACGGTCGACACACTTCCGCCTTCGCATGCGGCGCAGCTCAGAGAGCGTGCAACTCGACCTTGGAGTCCAAGCGACGCAGATCGTCCGGGTCGGTGGTCACGACCGGCTGGCGGTAGCGACGTGCGCATATGACGACGCTTGCGTCCACTACATCGTTTGTGCCACGCAGCCCCAAGAGCACCCCAGCCGCATGGGCCGTTTCTTCTTCGAGCGCAACGACCTGGGTTTGAGGATCTTTGAACAGTCTCATGATGCGTACCTGCTTGGAGCCATCCCGGAATACCTGAGCAACAACGCCCGCCGGTATGTGGATGATGGCCTCCGGCTGGGCAAGGATCCGCTCGAGCAGTGCATTCATGCGCTC
>JBOGYB010000510.1:0-1775 GCA_050696555.1 Solirubrobacteraceae bacterium
GTATTGGCTCCGGGCATAAGCAGAAGATGGAGCTCTCGGACGGCGACCTGTGGGCGCGTTCACGTGGCGGCAACCCCGATGCGTTCGGCCTCCTGTTCGAACGGCACGCGGACCTGATCTACAACTACTGCTTCCGTCGCATCGGCGATCGAGAGACTGCACGCGACCTCCTCTCGATCGTCTTTCTGGAGGCGTGGCGGCAAAAGGACAAGGAGCTTCCCGCCGACAAGGTGCTTGCTTGGCTGTACGGCATCGCCACGAACGTCGTTCGCCACCAGCACCGCTCAGAGCGTCGCTACGCCGCGGCGCTAACAAGGCTGCCGGCCGTCCACTCGGTACCAGACTTTTCTGGCCGCACCGATGAGGCTCTCGACTATGCACGGCAAGCTCAGCATGCTCTCACTCTTCTTCGAGAACTGCCAAAGCGGGAGCAGGATGTTTTCGTCCTCTGTGACGGGATGGAGCTGAGTTACGAGGATGCGGCTCTAGCGCTTGAAGTCCCGGTCGGGACAGTCCGCTCGCGGCTTTCGCGCGCGCGTGCGAGGCTCCGGGAACTCAATCACGACTACGGGCATAACCAGAGTGAGAACACGAACACCGAGGAGGCGAGCCAGCTATGACCGACCAGATTGCGTTCCCACCGCTGCACGGTCTCTCACCCGGCGAGCTTGAGATGCGCAAGGAGCACCTACTTAGCGAGATCGGCCGCGAATCCGAAAGAACGCCGCTCTTGCTGACGAGCTTCCTCACCCCGCTTCGACGCTCGCGCGTCGCCTTAGGCTTGAGACCGATCCTGGTCGCGCCGATCGTGTTGCTCGCGGCACTGGCTTTGGTACCCATAGGCGGCGCGAGTCTTGGAGCTCGGGCGGTGGACGGCATCAGCAGCCTCTGGGGAACGCCCGTGAACCAACCAGCTCTTGATGTGGCGGCCAGCGACGCACGGGCCGTTGCCGGCACTGCTTATTACACGGATGCGGTCGTCAATGACGCCGCTAACGATGTCGATGTCTACCTGGCCCACGCTCCTCAGTCGGTCATCGACCGGCTCCAAGGAGTGCATCCGGGGAGCTATGTGATCCACAATGATGCTGCGCATCCGCTGAGTGAACTCCTAGAACTTCAGAAGTCGCTGGACCTGTCCGTTTTGAGAGCTCAAGGCATCGACGTGGTATCAACGTACCCTGGCCGCGATGGCTATCTCGAGGTCGGTGTCAGCAAGGACGTGGACGCGGCTCAGGCGTCTCTCGATGCCAAATATCCGGACGCAATACATGTCTATTCGACCCAGCCCGCGACCATCGCACCGCACCTCATCGGTGGATAGATCTTCCCGAGAGAGCGCCTCGGAGCAACAGTCGTATTGACGGAAAGCTGGTAACCCGGTCTAAGTCGGGGCGGGTCGAGGTGGTTAGCGTCCTCCGGCTGAAACGATCGAACGCTAACCCAGCTCGGCCCGCCAAGCACTGACTAGCTGCAGCTTGACCCTACTTGTGATTCGGCGCGATGTTCAGAGTGCCGTTGATATTGCCCATCCCCACGAAGATTGCTTTGTGGTAGCAGTTGCGGCTGCCGTAGCCAGTAGGGTTCGATTGACACGTGACTGTCGATCCCTCAGCCCCCTCGATCATGCCACGGGCTCGCAAGTCGAAGTTGTTGTCGTAGCTGTAAATCGGGCCGCCGCTATCGCCATCGCTTGAGGCCACCGCACTATTGTCAGTCGGGTCCCACGCCCGAATAGCTGGATCAACATTGAAGCAGTAGCCCCAGCCCTGCGG
>JBOGYB010000511.1:0-1773 GCA_050696555.1 Solirubrobacteraceae bacterium
GGGTGCTGGTGAACGCTCACATGGACGGCAGGATGCTGCGCAAGCATGCCAGGCTCGACGAGCCCGGAGAACGGATGCTCGCGTATACCGGCGAGAAGGGATTGCTCAGCGGACGCGGCCAGCACCGCACGCTGCGGGTTGCGCGCACGATCGCCGACCTTGCCGGCCGAGAGAGAGTCGAAGCCGGGCATGTTGCGCGAGCACTGTCCCTGCGACCCGAGCCCGGACTATCAAGCCGCAGAGCGGCATGAGCGGCGCCTGTTACGAGTGCAGACAACGGGCATGGTTGCTCGACCGCGTGGGCGTCACGCTCGACTTCAAGGCGCGCGACCTCCCTCGCTTCTGGCGCCTGCTGGAACTACCCGACCGGGAGCTGATCGATGCGATCGGCGGACGGCGACGAGGCGAGCTGGCGGATGCCTACTCACGGTGGCAACCCATGTCCGCGGATATGAACGTGGAGGAAGACATCTCCACGACATGTCGCCACCGCATGTCCTACCCGACGCGTTTGCGCGAGCGCACACTCGCGCCACACGCACTGTCCGTGCGTGGCGGGATCAAACGGTTCGGCGAGATACTGGACCGGCAGGTAGTGGCAATCGTGGGAACGCGACGCGCCACCGACTACGGGATGGAGACAGCCCGCGAGCTGGCGCGAGGCTTGACCGCTTGCGGCGTGACCATTGCGGGGGCGCTCGACGAAGGCATCGCCGCCGCCGTGCACAGCGGCGCACTCGAAGGGGACGGTCAAATGCTCACTGTGATGGCGGGAGGTCTCGAGCAATGCTCACCCGCTTGGTGTGAGGGTCTCTATCGACGTACCCTCCACCGCGGCTGCGCGATCTCAGAGCTCGTGGAGCGCTCCGAACCCCGCCCGCGCGGATGGTGGCATGTGGGACGCGCCCGCACACTCGCCCTCCTCGCCGACCTCGTGATCGTCGTGGAGGCGCAGGAGCGCCCGTGGGAGCTCGCCTGCGCGCGTGTCGCACCAGAACACGGGACGATGGTTGCGGCAATACCCGGTCGTGTCAGCTCGCCCGCCTCGGAGGGATCCAATGCGCTGCTGGTAGAGGGTGCGAGGCTTGTGCGAGGACCCCAAGACGCGCTTGATGTGCTCTATGGCGTTGGGACACGCACGCTCCCGAAGCGAGCGTGGGACGCTTGCGGTGGTTCGACGGCGCTCGAGCCACATCTCGCACGAGTGCTCGAGATGGTGGGTAACGGGCACAACACCCCGGCGAAGCTCGCCTCACGAGGGGGCCACGCGGGTGATATGGCGGTAGCGCTGATCGAGCTCGAGCTTGCGGGGCTGCTGGTACGGGGCGACGGTGGGAGGTATGTCCCTGCTCACTATCTGGCACGAGCCATAGGGTGCGAGCGAGAACCGCTTGATGAGCGAGAACGAGAGAATGGCGATACACGACACAACGCGCACTACGACCTCACGCCCCAGCGTCGATTGGTTTGAGCTGCTGGCAATCGCCTGCGGCGGAGCGCTCGGGGCACTCGCACGAGTTGCCCTCGCCCAGGCGTTGCCCACAAACATCGGTGAGTGGCCGTGGGCGACGTTCGCGGTCAACATCGCAGGCGCAGCGATGCTCGGGTATTTCGTCACCCGCCTGCAGGAGCGCCTGCCGGTGTCCACGCTGCGCCGCCCATTGCTTGCCACTGGCCTGTGCGGAGCGTTCACGACGTTCTCCACTGTGCAAATCGAGCTCCTGAAGATGACCGACCGCCATGACTACGGTCTGGCAGCGGGCTATATAACCG
>JBOGYB010000512.1:0-694 GCA_050696555.1 Solirubrobacteraceae bacterium
CCCTCGGGTCGGTCACCACGGGTGGCTTGGCCATAGCGGGCAATCCTATTGCTGCGATCACCCATATATCCGTGACGTCGGCGCCCATCGCACGGACACTGTCGATTCACGGGCTCCCCGTTCGTCTTTGAGTCAAACCACACCTACGTTGTGAAGGAGACCGCTATGAAGTACATGCTGCTCATCCACCAGGGAACCACCCCCCTTCCGGGCACCGATGCGTGGGAGAGCCTTTCCTCCGAGGAGCAGGGCGCGGTGTATGGGGCCTACCGTGCCATCAACGAAAATCCCGCTGTCACCCCGGGTGTACGGATGGGCTCGCCCGATACCGCCACCACCGTACGTGTCCAGGACGGCAGAACGCTTACCACCGACGGCCCGTTCGTGGAGACCAAGGAGGCGCTCGGGGGCTACTTTTTCTTCGAGGCCGAAGACCTCGATGCGGCGATCGAGATCGCCTCACAGGTGCCGGCGGCGCGGATGGGGGGCGCGGTCGAGGTTCGTCCGTTGATGGGGGGCTGATGGAGCGCGCCCAGGTTGATGGGTGTGTGGCGGTGTGACGCGGATCGAGCGCACCTTCCGCGAGCAGTGGGGACGGGTACTCGCCACCCTGATCGGCTTCCTCGGCGACTTCGACCTCGCCGAGGAAGCCGCACAGGAGGCCTTCGCGGTGGCAGCCCAGCGCTGGCCGCGC
>JBOGYB010000512.1:704-1773 GCA_050696555.1 Solirubrobacteraceae bacterium
GGCCGCGCGATGGCACCCCCGCCAATCCCGCCGGTTGGCTGATCGCGACGGCACGCAACCGTGCGATAGATCGCGTCCGTCGCGACCGCACCCTCGCTGAGAAGACGCGACTGCTCGCAGCCGACTACATGCACGAGCCCCCTGAGGATGTGGTGGAGGAGATGGATGCCACGAGCTTCCCCGACGAGCGACTGGAGCTGATCTTCACCTGCTGTCACCCCTCGCTTGCGACAGACGCCCAGGTGGCGCTCACACTGCGCACCCTCGGTGGTCTCACGACCGTCGAGATCGCGCGTGCCTTCCTCGTCCCCGAGCCCACGATGGCGCAGCGCTTGGTGCGTGCCAAGCGCAAGATCAAGGTGGCGGGCATCCCCTTCAGGGTCCCCCCGGCGCACCTACTGCCCGATCGGCTGGGCGCAGTGCTCGCGGTGGTGTACCTGATCTTCAACGAGGGCTATGACGGTCGCGGCGAGCTCGCGGCCGAGGCGATCCTCTTGGGGAGAGCGCTTGCGCAGCTGATGCCCGACGAGCCAGAGGTATGGGGGTTGCTCGCGTTGATGCTCCTGCACGACTCTCGCCGCTTCGCTCGCTTTCGCGACGGGGAGCTGGTGCTGCTCGCCGAGCAGGACCGAGCATTGTGGGACAGCGAGCGGATCGCATCGGGCCGCGTAGCGCTCGATCGCGCGCTCGCATTGCTCGGCGCAGCGGCTGTGGGACCCTATGTGCTGCAGGCTGCCATCGCCTCACTGCATGCCGAGGACGAGTGCGATTGGCAACAGGTCGTGGTGCTGTATGGCGAACTTGCCCGCCTCACAAACTCCCCGGTGGTGGAGCTCAACCGGGCTGTGGCGCTCGCTGAAGCCGAAGGGGAGCAGGCAGGGCTAGCGGTTATAGAGGGACTCGAAGGGCTTGACGACTACCACTACTTCCATGCCGCCCGTGCGGATCTGCTGCGTCGGCTCGGTCGCCCACGCGAGGCGCGCGACGCATACGAGCGGGCGCTAGCGCTCACCGACTCTGACCCCGAGCGTCGCTTTCTCGCCGGCCGTGTCGCGTCGCTTCGCTTTGG
>JBOGYB010000513.1:0-1763 GCA_050696555.1 Solirubrobacteraceae bacterium
CGCAACCCACCGGTGCTGATCCTCGACGAGGCCACCTCCGCGCTCGATACCGAGACCGAGCGCGCCGTGCAGCGCGCGCTCGACGACCTCTCCCGCGGACGCACCACGATCGCGATCGCCCACCGTCTGTCGACGATCCGCGACGCCGACCAGATCCTTGTGCTCGACTCCGGGCGCATCGTCGAGCGTGGAACGCATGAGGAGCTGTTGGAGCTGGGCGGCCGCTACGCATCGCTGCTGAGCGGTGCGACTGTCGCCGAGGAGAACCCGAGCGCCGAAGCTCCCGCAGCGTTGGCCTGAGCTGCTGCCCTGCCACAGCGGCGACGTCTCCATCGCCCGGTCCCTTCCCCTTGGCGCGGCGATGGAGTCCCTGCGCCCTATCGCTACCCGCGGGCGGAAAGCTCGGCCAGCACCTGGGAGAGCTGTCCTCCCTGCCAGGCGATCGGCGACTTGCCTGCCTCCTCCACCACGAGCTTCGCGCCGGGAATCGCCGCGGCGTAGCGCTCGGCGACGGCGAGCGGGTGCGATGGGTCGGGCTCGTCGCGGCTTGCCACGACAACCGTGGGCACTTTGATGGCACTCAGGTCATCCCAGGTCTCAAACGGTCGCGAGCGCGGTACCGCTTCCAGCGCATCCGCCACCGCGAGCGGGTGGTCGTGAGCGGAGAGGCGTTGGCGCAACACCGTCGCCACCGTCTCCCTGAAGCGCTCTGGGAGAGCATCGAGATCATAGGTATCTACAAACCCCTCCACTCCCCTCTCCCTGAGCCCCTGCGCGAGCCTGTCCCAGCCGCTGTAGGCGCCAGGCGAAGCGGGCGCTTCGGGATCGAATGCCGGAGTGATCAAACCAAGCGCCAGCACCCGCTGTGGGTGGTCGAGCGTGAAGCGCAGGGCCGTCTGTGCGCCCATTGACGCTCCTGCGAGCACCCCCCGTTCGATGCCCAACCGGTCGAGCACAGCTCGCAGGTCCTCGGCAAGCAGCTTGTAGGTGTATCCATCGGAGGTGGGTGCCGGGCTGGAATGGCCGTGACCACGAGCGTCATACGCCACCACCCTGTGACCCGAGCGCTCCAGCGTCCGCGAACCCATGACCACATACCGGCGAGTGGCGGTGAGGCCGTGCAACAACACAACCGCCGGCCCCTCCCCGTGCTGCTCGCCGAGCAGGCGAACCCCCGCACCGGCCTCGACGGTGATGTCGGCCTGGCGCTCAGGCATTTACGGCGGCGTGCTCGCGCACTAGCTCCGCCGAGCGTTGCGGGTCCTCCCAGAAGAACAGGTGGCCGACGTCCTCGAAGATCTCAAGGCGCGCGTCGGGGATCAGCCCAGCGATCATGTGCCCGTTCTCGACCGGGAGCATCTCGTCGAGGGTGCCGTGTATGACGAGCGTGGGCAGCCCCAGCTCCGGTATTCGCCCGCTCGTATCGTGGCCGGTGATCGCCCGCATCTGCTCCATGATCACCGGCACGGCCACTCCGTACCGCAGACCGTTCTGGAGGAACGTCGCGTACACCTCCTCCTTGGCGGCGAACGTGGGCGACACGTTCACTTCCCACGCGGTGCGAATCGCGCGTTCGCGATCCCCTGAGGCCATACCTTCCGCGAGCCGTCGCAACGTTGCTTCGCTGGAGAGCCGGCTGCCCTCGCCACCGCAATAGGTGCAACCGAGGGTCAACGAGCGGATGCGGTCGGGGTGGGCGAGGGCGAGCTCCTGCGCCACCATCCCCCCCATCGAGACCCCGAAGACCGCGGCCCCGGCAGGGG
>JBOGYB010000514.1:0-1738 GCA_050696555.1 Solirubrobacteraceae bacterium
GTCTTGGATGGGGAAGCGCCGAAAGGACTCAACCAGGGCCGCGGCTTGTTCGTGGGTCAGGCGTGCCTTCCGACTCTCACGGGTCGCCTGGACGTAGAACTCCTGGAGCACCTGCACCGAGAGCGCCAGGTCGCGCTGCGCCAGGAGCTCGTTGGCTCGTCTCGCCTTCGCCTGCTCCTCTGGGTCACGGGAGATCGCGTAGAGCAGGACGTTCGTGTCAACGAACCGCACGCTCGTGCAGCTCCTCGCGGTCAAGGCGGTCGCGCGCACTGAAGCGATCGATCTGCTTCTGGATACGTCTCTGTTGCGCTTCAAGCCTCGTGAACTCGACCTCACGCTCCGAGAGCGAGCGCAGATACCCGGCGACAAGCGCGCTCACTGAGCTGCCCTGCTCTGCCGCGCTGATTCGTGCGGCCCGATAGACGTCCTCGGGCACGGATACGGTGATATTTGCCACTGTGCACCACAGTATCACAGATACACAGTCTCTAGAGCGCCGTGGAAACGAGCACCGATGGATCGCGTCAGTGGCGCAAAGCCGCCATGCCAAAGCTCAGAGCGCGTTCACCAGCGCGAGCGCGAAGCCGTCGTGTCCCTTGGCCCCGACGGTCTGAATCGCCGTCGCGCTTACACGCGGCTCGGCGGAGAGGATCTCGTAGAAGCGCCGCACCCCGGCGGCCACACCACCATCCTCGAAGCTTGGATCGTCTGCCGCGGGGTCGAGGATCGTGCCGGCACGCACCACGTTGTCGCCGATGATCAGCGTGCCGACGCGTGAGAGCTCGAGCGACCACTCCAGATACCCCGGATAGTTCTGCTTGTCGGCGTCGATGAAGATCAAGTCGAAGGGCCCAACACCCTCGTCGTGCAGCTCGGGCAGCGTTTGCAACGCAGCACCCACGCGAAGCTGCACCATCTCCGCCACCCCGGCACGTGAAATGTTCGCCTGGGCGACCTCTGCGTACCGAGGATCGCGCTCGAGCGTGATCAGACGGCCACCCTCCGGCAGCGCCCGGGCGAGCCAGATGGTGCTGTACCCACCCAGTGTCCCCAGCTCGAGGATGCTCTGCGCTTTGTGGATACGCGCGATCATTTCAAGCAGCTTCCCCTGGTTGGGGGTGATCGCGATTGGCGGCAAACCGGCCGCATCGCTGGCCGCAAGAGCTGCGTCCAGCGCTGGATCCGGCGCGAGCAAGCGCTCAGAGATATACCCGTCTACGGCGCTCCATAGATCTTGATTCATGACCGGGACGATATGCAATGCGACGCCGTATCGCCCTACCCGCCCGAGAAGAGCGACGGACTGAGCGGCTTTACTTCCGAGAGCCCCGCATAACCGATCTTTGAAAGGCCGAACAGCTGCTCCACCGTGGCTAGGAACGAGAAGTGGTTGTAGGTGTCCTGCACGAGCCCTCCGCCTTTCTTGATGAACGGGGAGAGCAGCAGCATCCCCACCTGTCCGCCACCTGGCGGAGCAAGCGCGGCCGACCCTGTGGGGGCGGGGAGGTTGGGAAACTTCGGTTGCCCACAGCAGGAGCTTGAATCTGCATATTCACCGGTCGTAGGCGCTTGGTCGATGGTGATCGCCAACAACCCGTCCTTCTTGTAGTCCCTCGAGGCAAGTATCCGCGGAATCACTTTCTTCAAGAACGTGTCGGCACCCGCCATCCCGCTTGTCTTTCCCGCCGAGCACCCCCGCGGGTCCCCGTCGTCACACGCCCCCGGCGCGATATAGGAG
>JBOGYB010000515.1:0-1726 GCA_050696555.1 Solirubrobacteraceae bacterium
TGAGCGAGCAGGACTGCATCTTCTGCAAGATCGTCGCGGGCGAGCTGCCTGCGACGATCGTGGACGAAGACGAGCGCACGATCTCCTTCATGGACATCAACCCCGCCACGCGTGGCCACGCGCTGGTTGTCCCCCGCGTCCACTTCGCCGACCTCATGAGCATCGAATCATCAGAGCTCGCCGCAGCCGCAGGCACCGCCCAGCGCCTTGCCATACGCGCGAAGGAGCGCCTGAAAGCTGACGGTGTCAACGTCATCAACTCATGTGGTGCCGCGGCGTGGCAAACCGTGTTCCACTTCCACCTGCACGTCATACCGCGCTACGAGGGCGATCCGATGCGCCTGCCGTGGCTGCCGACCCCCGGAGACCCTGCGGAGATAGCAGCCGCGGCCGACCGCCTGCGTACGGAATAGTCCTGACGTGTGGGCCGATCAAGGGGGAAAAGACGCATCGGCGTCGAACCGCTACATCGTCTCCATCCTCGTGTTTGCTGTTGAATGGCCCATATGAAACGTCTATCCACAGTCATCGTTGCCGGGCTCGCCCTGGTCCTTGTGCTTCCGGCCGGTTCGCTGGCGACGCTGAGCGAAGTCGGCGTCATCCCGGAAACCACTCCCCCAACGGTTCCCAGCTGCCCCACCCCGTCATGCCTGGCGGTCAGCCGGACCACGGGTTTCCAGGTCAAGGTCGACACCGCCCACAACCCAGAGACGGCACCGCGCGACGGCACGGTTGTGGCGTGGACGATCACATTGGGCAAGCCCAACGCAGCCCAGACAAAGTTCTTCAACGCCAACGAGGGTGGCCCGGCCTCGGCTGGGATAGCGATCCTGCGCGCGCAGAAAAGCCCGAAATTGACCTACAAGCTGATCAGCCAGAGCCCCGTGGTGCCGCTGGAAAAGTACTTCGGCAAGACCGCTCAGTTCCCGCTGGCTTCGACGCTACAGGTCAAGAAGGGCGACATCGTGGCTCTGACGGTCCCCTCGTGGGCGCCCGCGCTCGCGCTCGGCTTCTCCAAGGCGACGTCCTGGAGGGCGAGCAGGGGTAAGGGGAAGTGCACGACGACAGGAACTCAGACAGCCCACACGCAGACGGGCTCGAACGTCCAGTACTACTGCCTCTATCAGACCGCCCGCCTCACCTACAGCGCGACGCTGATATCGACGCCCTGAGGAGGCACCATCGGGTGTAGTTCCTGATCCGTCTAGCCTGACGGTGCGCTAGCGCCGCCGGTGGCGGAAGATCCGCCGCTTTCGCTCCCCCCCGAAGAGGACGATTTTTCCGACGAGGCTTTTTCGCTGGATTCGCCTGCGGATGTGCCACCCGAAGCTTCACTTTCGCCCGACGAGCTTTCGCTGGATTCGCCGCCTTCTTCGGTGCTCGAGCTCGATCCCGTTGTGGAGGTCGTGGCGGTTGAGGTCGTCGAGGTCGATGTCGTTTCGGTGGCTTCCTTTTCCGCGGACGTATCGTTTGGCGGGGTGATTTCCGGTGTGCTCTTAGGTGTCACATCCGACACGCTGGTGCCTCCGCACGCGCTCATACCGAGCGAGGCGAGGAGAATCAGGGCGCTCACGGTGAGCGCGATCAGGCGAGAGCGGTGTGGAGTGCGGCTCACGCGCCGAGCGGACCCATCCGGCGAGTGCAGGTTGGGCAGTCGTTGAGATCCTTCTGGGCGAGTTGATCGCACCAGGGACAGAAACGGAGGTTCTCGACGGCCCATGGAAGT
>JBOGYB010000516.1:0-1717 GCA_050696555.1 Solirubrobacteraceae bacterium
AGCTTGCCTCCGGTGATCGTGATCATGCCGCTGGAGGTCTCGTACAGCTCGGCCTTGCGCGAGATATCCACCGACTTCTTGGTGTCCCCCATGGAGATCAGCGGGCGTACACCGGCATAGGCACCGGCCAGATCGCGGGGTCGTAGATCTGTGGCGAAGAACTCGTTGACGGCCTCCAACAGGTAGTTCACGTCATCGCTCGAGGGCGGTACATGCACAAGCTCGCCGTCGTAGTCGTTATCGGTTGTACCCACCAGCGTGCGCCCGAGCCACGGCAATGCGAAGATCGTCCGCCCCGCCCCAGCCGGCACGATCGCTCCAGCCACCAGCGGAAGATCCTCATGGCGCAGGATCACATGAGTGCCACGACTCGGTCTGATGACCGGCAGCTCTGCCTCGTCGTGCAACTCGCGGGGACGCAGCCCGTCGGCCCACACGCCGGTGGCATTCACGACGTTGGCGGCACGCAACTCGAAGCTCTCGCCACTCTCTTCGTCGTGAACGTGAACACCGCAAGCACGCCCCTCGCGCTCCAAGATCTCGGTTGCGTTGAGTCGATTGGCGCAGACTGCCCCGAAGCGCTCAGCCTCGCCGAGCACGGTGAGCACCAGACGGACGTCGTCCGTCTGGCAGTCGTAGAAGACATACCCACTCGTGGGTGCACGCGACGCTATCGCGGGCAGCAGCTCGACCACTTCCTCGCCGGTGATCACCCGGTGGCGCTCAGGACTCCATGACTCCCCCTGCTCCAGCAGCACGGCTCCCGCGCCGGGTCCCTCCACCGCGTCGGCACGTGCGCGCCGGGAGAGCCTGGGGCGCAGGCGCTCGCGGTCGACAGCCATTACGTCGTACAGGTTCAGCCCCACCCCCATCAGCCTGTCCGGGCGCGCGCCGTCGAAAGCGGGCACCACGAGCGCCAGAGGGCGCACAAGGTGGGGGGCGAGCGCCACCATCAACTGACGCTCCAGCAGGGCCTCGCGGACAAGACCTAGGTCGAAGTGCTGTAGATAGCGCAGCCCACCGTGTACGAGCTTGCTGGAGCGGCTCGAGGTGCCCGCGGCGTAGTCGGCACGCTCGACCAGCGCCACGCTGTAGCCGCGAGTGGCGGCGTCGAGAGCGACGCCGGCGCCGGTGATCCCACCACCGACGACGACGAGGTCGAACTCGTTTTCTTCAAGCGCCGCGATCGCATCCTCTCGTGAGAGCACGCTCCCAGTTTTCCAGAGCGAGCGGCAGGGCCGCCGGCGACGGACAAAACCGGATCGTCCGAGAGGGTATGTCGGAGTGTCGTTGCGAGCTGCGCTACCGGTGGCGGTGGCGCTTCTTTCGCTTCTTCTTGTGCTTGGCTTGTGTGCCCACCGGCTTTGCCACGTGCCCGATGCCGGAGTTGAGGAAGCGCATGACCTCGGGGTTGGAGACGCGTGTGTACACGCCCGCGAAGCCTGCCTGTGCGCAGCCGTTCCCGAAGTCAACCAGTCCCGCGAGCACGTAGTCGCCGGGTGGACGCGGGGGGGTGTCTTGATCCACCACGAGTGGCCCCCCACTATCGCCATAACAAGTATCCAGGTGAGCACGACCGCCACCCGCGCAGATCATGCTGGAGGTGATCTGCTGTTCGATGGCCGCGTACTCTTCTTCGCACACGGGGTAGGGAACCAGCGGGAGACGCACCGCGTGCAGACTCGCTGGGTAGCTGGCCACGGGGCCAGGCGCGGCC
>JBOGYB010000517.1:0-1704 GCA_050696555.1 Solirubrobacteraceae bacterium
GGGTTGCGGGTGAGGCTATCCAGGGAGCTCACGAACTAGGCCTTCGAGGCGCATGGTTATGGCAAAAAATCCTCATCCTCTACGCCCGCCGCGGGAACTGATCGAAGTCGGGGGTGCGCTTGGCCTTGTAGGCCTCGCGTCCCTCTTTAGCCTCCTCGCTTCCATAGAACAGGAGGTTGGCGTCGTGGGCGAGCTGCTGGATACCCGCCAAACCGTCCTCGGCGGCGTTGAAGGAGGCCTTCAACAAACGCAGGGAGAAGGGGGAGAGGGCGAGCATCTCGCGACACCACCCCACCGTCTCCTCCTCCAACCGCTCGAGCGGAACGACGGTGTTGACGAGCCCCATTTGGAGCGCTTCCCGGGCGTCGTACTGGCGGCACAGAAACCAGATCTCCTTCGCCTTCTTCACCCCCACCACGTTCGCGAGCAGTCCCGCGCCGAAGCCCCCGTCGAAGGACCCCACGCGCGGGCCGGTCTGGCCGAAGCGAGCGTTCTCGGCGGCGATCGTCAAATCGCAGATGAGATGAAGCACATGCCCTCCCCCCACCGCATACCCCGCCACCATCGCCACCACAGGCTTGGGGAGGCGGCGGATCTGCACGTGCAGGTCTGTCACGTGGAAGCGCCCCGGGCGGGTGGGGTCCGGATTACCGGGCTCCTCCTCTGTGAGATACCCAGAGTCCCCCCGCACACGCTGGTCTCCCCCAGAGCAGAAGGCGAGCGGGCCCTCCCCGGTGAGGACGATCGCGCCCACCTGCGTGTCCTCCCGCGCCTGCTCGAACGCCCGGGAGAGCTCGATCACCGTGTGTGGACGGAAGGCGTTTCTCACCTCCGGGCGGTTGATCGTGATCTTCGCGATGGAAGGTCCTTCGCCGTCCTCCGACTTCTCGTAGCGGATGTCGGTGTAGTTGCCTGCCGCTGCCCAAGTAGTGCTCAAGGCTCCAACGCTCCTGTCTTCTCCGATGCCTCTGGTCAAACCACCACACGCCCCTTACGTGTGCACGCGAAGGCTAGACGGTTACCGTCGGTTTGAACCGCCTTTCCCTCGGCGGCTAGCCTATGTGCAATGCACGTCGAGGCATGGTTGCGTCGCGCGTCCCTCTCCGCGCCCACCCTCACAGCGGTCGAAACACCCGAGCGGCGGCTCTCCTACGCCGAGCTGTGGTCAAGCGCGTGCGCGGGGGCAAGCAAGCTCCAGGAGCGCGGCGCGAGCGCCGGCGAGCGCGTGGCGATCGCGTTGCCGCCCGGCATCGACTTCGCGCAGGCGCTTCACGCCTGCTTCCTACTCGGTGCGGTCGCCGTACCCGTCGACCTGCGTCTCACCGCGTCCGAGCGCGAGCACGTCGCGGCCGGTGCTCGCGTGCTGGTCGACAGCCCCCTCTCCCGTGAGCCTTCGGAGGGGACTCGAGGGGTCGAGGGGGGTGAGTGGGAGACGTTGACTGTTGCCCCGACCCACGATCTTGATGCGGTGTGCGCTGTCATCTACACCTCTGGCACCACCTCGGCCCCCAGGGCGGTGGAGTTGACGTACGGCAACTTCCTGTGGAGTGCGCTTGGCTCCGGAGTGGCGCTTGGGGTGGACCCCACCGAGCGCTGGCTGTGCCCCGCCCTGCCGGTCTCGCATGTGGGGGGCCTCTCGATCCTGGTGCGCTCGGCGATCTATTGCACCACCGCGGTCATCCACGAGCGCTTCGACACCCACAA
>JBOGYB010000518.1:0-1700 GCA_050696555.1 Solirubrobacteraceae bacterium
GTTGCGCACCGACCCGGAGCTACCCACCACTTCCCAGCCCTCGATCGGCGATTTCCTCGCGGTGTGGGAACCGTTGCTCGATGCTGGTCGGGACGTCGTCTCCGTCCATCTCGCGGGTGGGATCTCCGGGACGTGCGAGTCGGCGCGCCAGGCCCACAGTCTGCTCACCGAGCGCGGACTCGGAGATCGTGTGGAGGTGATCGACGGCGAAACCGCATGCGGGGGGACTGGGTTGCTGCTGCTGGCTGCTGCCGCCGCGGCCCGCGGGGGAGCCGACAAGGACGCGGTCGCTGCCCGCGTGCGTGAGGCCAGAGCGGCGCTGAAAATCTGGTTCTGCGTGGACACGTTGGAGTACCTACGCAGAGGGGGACGCGTGGGCAAGGCGCAAGCATGGATCGGTGGGACGCTCAAGATCAAGCCGATCCTCTCGCTGGAGTACGAGATCACCCCCGTCGAGCGGGTGCGTACCGCCAAGCGTGCCTTCGAGCGCATGGTGCAGTACGCCCACGAGCTCCACGACAATGGCGCCGACAGGTGGGTGGTGCAACACATCCAGGCCTACGAGCAGGCCGGCCGCCTGATCGACCGTTGCCGCGAGATCTTCGACTCGGAGCCGATCTTCAGCTCGGAGGTGGGCCCGGTGATCGGTACCTATACGGGACCGGGGCTACTCGGAGTCGGTGCCCTTCCCAACGCGCTCGTCTCCTGATCCACCCTCCACCCTGTCGCTCGCGGAGCGACCCGGCCGACTAGCCGAGGCGTTTGCGTTTGCGGCGGCGGCGGCCCAACAGCAGGACCCCTACGGCAGCCACGCCGATCGCCACCTCGCGCTGGTGGCGCTGTAGCTGCCCACGCCAATCGGTGATACGCGCCACTTCGCCGTGCAACCGGTTGAGCGATACCGCGAGCTCCGCGCGGTTCGACTCGATCGAGTTGCGGATCTCAGCCGCCGAGCGTTGTGCCATCGCCGACCCCCCTTCCAAGGTCGCTGTCTGAAGCTTTGCTCGGGGGCGCCGGCGAGGAGACCGGCGGCCGCTCGGGCGCCGGGATAGGCGGTCTCACGGGCTCCGCCGGCGGCTTGGGCTCCGACGCGGCGCTCACCGTCTCGCGGATCTTGCGCGCCTCCTCGATCGCCATGTCAGGTGTGGGTGGCGCACCCGACTTGACCGCCTTGGCGGCAAGCCATCCGGCAATGGCGCCAAGCACTACCAGGATGAGCGCCATCGCAAAGAAGCCCCAGAAGTAGGTGAACTCATTGCCGATCGGAAGCTCGTAATAGAGCAGGAAGGCACATCCGATTAGCACGAAGAAGAGGGCCGTGAAGAAGAACACCCCTGCCACGATCCCCACGACGGCGCCCTTGGCCAGCCGCGTCGCCTTCTCGGAGATCTCGGTCTTCGCGAGCTCGATCTCCTCGCGAACCAAAAGGCTCGCGCGCTCGGAGACTTCGGTTATCGCCGAAGCTATGCCCTGCGGGCCCCGACTATCCTCGGAGCCCGATCCGTCGCTGCTCACTCGGGAGGCTCCTCGTCGAACATGCGTCGCCACAGGTACCCGGCGGTGCGCTGCGTGACGATACTCGCGAGGGCGCCCACCGCGGTAAGCAGGCCCGACCACATCACTCGCTTCACAAGCTCGTTCTCCATCCGCGGAAGTGTAGTTGGTGCTGTTGATGGCCGCGGTCTACAAGGATGGCCGTC
>JBOGYB010000519.1:0-1691 GCA_050696555.1 Solirubrobacteraceae bacterium
GACGTGCGCTGGTGCTGTCGTGCGCAGCATCCCGGCGGCGGCCGCGGCGGCGCGCAGGCGAGCACTGCGGTTTGTCTGCTCGGCTTCGGGGACGGCGTTGAGGATCTCGGTCGCCACGGCGTTCATGCTGCGGCCCTCGCGGCCGGCGCGGAGAGCGAGCCTGCGATGTAGGTCCTCGGGGACACGAAGGAGCAACTGCTTCATAGCGCTAATGATATCAGCGTGTGGTCGTGCTATCACGAGTTCGAATCCGTTGGCGGTACTTCCGAGGATTACCGCAGATCGGTGCGTGCGCAGCTCACAGCAAGAGCCTGCCAGGCTCTTAGCTAGAGACCACCACGATGTCCCCAAGCCGAAGCATCCCGTAGACCTTCTCCGCGGTATCGATCGGCAACTCCACACAACCATTGGACTGCGGTGTGCCGTAAGACCCTCGCGGGAAGCCGTGTACGGCGTCGCCGCCGTTGAAGTAGTTGACCCAGGGGACTCCGGGGTCTGAATATTTGGAGCCGTCGGGGTTGGTGCCGGTCATCGTGGTGGAGGTGAAGCGGGTGACGATCGGGAAGATGCCTTGTTCGGTTTCGGCTCCGGGGACGCCCGTGTTGGCAGGGGTGGTGAGCGCGACGTGGCTGCCGCGGTGAACCTCAAGCGTCTCGGGGATTGTCTCTGAGACGGTGACGAATGTGTAAGGGACATGGGTGCGACGGTCGTGGATGGTGGCGTTGAAAAGCGCCTTCCAGGTGGCCTCGTCGGGCGTGCCTGTAACTTCGAGGCGATTGTCGGCCTGGAAGACCATCAGCGCGCCCTTTGTCGTGCCGTCGAGCTCTCCATAGGCCAGTGCGGGCGCATGGAGGATTCGTGGCCGGGGGGCCCGCGAGGGTGGGTCGAACGCGTAGCGGGCGGTGCGCGCGGAATGGGAGAGCGAGCGCACGCTCCGCTCCGTGTGGGCCCTGTAGGGGAGGTAATCCAGACGTGCGAGGATCTGTTGCAAGCCGCGCGTGCCGGGGCACTGTACGTTCAGCGAGACGGTCCGTCGCTTCCCGAGTGGGGAGTGTCCAGTGGCAGCGCTGGAGGCCCAGATCGTGAGCTTGTAGGTGGAGCACGGCGCGAGCGATACCGTGGGCGTGAAGTACTCAGACTTGCCGTGCCTGGTCCAGGTGCCGCTGACTTTGGGACTCAAAGCGGGGTTGGGGGAGAAGGGGGCGGGGACACCCGAGAGCCTCACGCGCAAAGGTGAGGTGCCGTTGGCGATGGTGCGGTCGGGGAGAGCGGTGATGAGGGTCGGGGGCAGTGCCCCGGCAGTGTCGGCTGCGAGGTACATCTGACCACTTCCGAGGATCGCGCCGATGCCGGCGCAGAGGAACACCGCTGCGAGGATCGCAACAGCCGCCAAACGCCACCCGAGGTTGACCACCTTGTTCCCCATAGTCGTCCTTGCCAGACGGATGAGAAAATTCTACCCTCTCGACTGGACGGGTCAACGGCATGGGGATGGCTTGCCCCATTGCCCACGCGTCAGGCGCTCGGCTTCTTCCGGGCAATGCCGACGAGGGGTTCGCGCGTGGGGGTCGAACAAGCTGAGATGGAACTCTCGCTCCCGTTTCCTCGCCGCGCCCCGCGCGGGAGGGTGGCCATCGGCAAGCGGTCCCGTCGCTCGCGTGTGCGTACGAGAGACGTGCTCGATCTGCTTC
>JBOGYB010000520.1:0-1685 GCA_050696555.1 Solirubrobacteraceae bacterium
AACACCGACCGCATCCACCACGGACGACTCACACAGGGACGCATACCCGCAGACATCGTCTACGGTGCCCGCAAGATGGAGGCCAGATGAGCCGCACCCGTCGGTACATCTCGGAGACCGCCCAGCATAAGGCTCCAAAAAGAGCTCTACATCACCGGACCTCAGAGCCGAATAACCCGGCCAGCTAACTGGGTAACGCCATGACCCGCTGCTACTTCGGGCGGTATTGGCGCGCGAGCCAGCTGCACCCAGCGTAGAGAGACCGTAATCGCGAGACGAAAGCGTTCGTCGCGGGTCATAGCGGGGGAACGATTCGGTCTTATTAGCGACCTCTCGGTTCGGTGGAACGGGTCGTTCCGTGGCCTGTGGGGTAGCACGGTTCCGTCCCAACCAAACGATATTGTTGTGTTATGATACCGGAGTTCGATGAGAGCGGGAATCTTCCGCCCGGCATCCATCATGCGACTTGGACCGAGATCGTGACCCGTTACGCGACCAGCACCCGCCGCCGAGACCTGCTCGACGGGCTTCTTGACGCACTGCGCTCGCTGAGGACCGCGGGCTGCGCCATCGCGTATCTCGATGGCAGTTTCGTCACCGCTGAGGAGCACCCTCGTGACTTCGATGCCTGCTGGGCATCGGCTGGCGTCGACCTCGACCGCCTTGACGCAGAGCTGCTGGACTTCGGTCACGAACGCAGCGCACAGAAGGCTCGCTACGGCGGGGAGCTCTTTCCCGCAGACTGGCCGGCGCAGGCTGACGGCACGACCTTTCTCGATTACTTTCAACGCGACCGCACCAAGCAGCCGAAGGGCATCGTCGCCATCGATCTCGGACGACTCCTATGATCGCCAACGAGCGCGAATACCGGATTACCAAGGCCGAGCTAGCCCGCTTCGAAGCAGGTCTGATTGACAACGATGCGCGCGAGCTTGACCCCGAGGTCGATCCGCGTATGCGTCAGGTGATGCACAATGCGATCGCCAGCGAGATCGAAGTCCTACGCGGACAGATTGACCACTACGAGCAGCTACGCGACGGACGAATCACTGGGCGCGAGATCACCTCCCTACTCGACCTCCCCACGGCGCTGATCGAAGCCCGCATCGCCGCCAGATTGACTCAGCGCCAACTTGCTGAGCGGATCGGCGTTGCCGAGCAGCAGATCCAGCGTTGGGAGGCCAACGACTACAGCGGCGTAGGGCTCGACCGGCTACAGAGCATCGCCGACGCACTCTGCGTGCAGATTCAGGAGACGATCACGTACAGCAGCGCCGCGTAGATTGCATATCCAGCGCTCGGCCAAGCGGACCTAAAGCGCGGACAAGCCTGTTTATCCAACCCGCCAATAGCTATATACGTCCTTTAGTAGTGGGCTAGATATTTGACCGACCGAACCCACGCCACTTGTAAGAGCGATGTAGTGACACTCGGGAACGCCGAAGTGCTGATACACCCCGCCACCGTGAAACGCGACCCTCAAGAGAGTAGACCAGCTCCTTGACTTTAGACACAATCCGAGTGAAGAGCACCGGTACCCTCCACTCGAACCTTGGAAATTCTCATTCTTGCTCCAACGCGACCAGCTGATAGCTCCCAAACATCTGTTTTGAGGATGATCTTCCGTGGTGGTGTTGGGGAGGGTCTTCTCTTTTGTTCTTTGATGAGGGAGGTTTCTCTTGGAC
>JBOGYB010000521.1:0-1683 GCA_050696555.1 Solirubrobacteraceae bacterium
GTCTCAGGCCTACCAAAGACTGTGGTGCTCACAAGCGAGGAGATCCGCCAGGCGCTCGAGGAGCCGCTCGGTCAGATCATCGAGGCGGTGAAGGAGACGCTCGACCGCACTCCGCCGGAGCTTGCCTCGGACATCATGGATCGTGGCATCATGCTTGCGGGTGGGGGCTCGCTCTTGCATGGCCTCGACCAGCGTCTGCGCGAGGAGACGCAGATGCCGGCCCACCTAGCGGAGTCGCCGCTGACGTGCGTAGCTGTCGGCTCGGGGCGCTCGCTCGAGGAGTTCGAGGCGATCCACCGCTCCAACCGCAACTCGCGCAACCGCCGCCGGCGATGAGGACCGCCGTGGCCGGCCGCACCGGCGTGGCCTGCGGTGGCGCGCGGGTACCCTGTCGAATGAAGTCTTCGGAAGGTCAATGCTTGTGTACGACAAGACGGTCCGGCGCAGACGCGCGGTGCTTGCACTGCTCGTCGCGCTCTCACTGATACTTCTCACCGCCTACTTCGGTGAGGCTCGTAGCGGCGGCTTGCATTCGCTGCAGAGCGGTTTCCTCACGGTCGTATCGCCGATCCAGGATGGAGCCAACAAGGCGCTCAAGCCGGTGCGTGACCTGTTCGGATGGTTTGGCAGCACACTCGACGCCAAGAGCCAGAACGCGGGGCTTCGTAAGCAGCTTGCGGCGGCGCGCAGGGAATTGACCGCCAAGCAGTCAAACGAACGCTCCTATGGTGAACTGCTCAAGCTGTACGACCTTGGCAAGGCGCTCTCGATTGCCGACTACGCTCCGGTGACCGCTACCGTTATCTATCAGTCGCCCAACATCTGGTACTCGACGGTGACTATCGATCACGGTTCTTCCTCCGGGGTGCACGTCAACGACCCGGTGATCGACGGGGAAGGACTGATCGGGAAGGTCACGCGAGTCGCATCCGACGGTGCTCTCGTCAGCCTCATCACTGACAGCGAAGTGGAAGTCACGGCGAAGATCAGCGCCACCGGGGCGGAAGGAATCCTGCAACCGCAGGTTGGTGAACCCGGCCGTCTGCTCATGCAGTACGTGTCCTCCACCACACCGGTGTCCCGCGGCGACTATGTAGTCACCGCCGGCAAGATCTCCTGTCACTGCGAAACGCTCTTCCCGCCCGGGATACCGATCGGGAGGATTACCTCTGAAAACGAACAGAGTCCATTCAAGTCTGTCAACGTCAGTCCGCTCGCCAACTTGCACAACCTCGATGTGGTGCAGGTGCTTACTCACTCATCGGGGTCCCGGGCCGCCACTCTCAGTGGTGTAGCAGCGAATCTGACGCCTACGGGGCCCCCAACCCCTGAAGGAGAAACACCGGCCGGCCGGCTCGCATCCACGAGTGGCGGATGAGTACTCGGGTGCTTACACCCCAGAGCGCGGGCGCGGGTCAAACGAGTGCCGCGTGGCTACCGGGCTCGCTGCTTTGGCGAGTGGCGATCCTCTCCGTGGTGGTCGTGTTCGTGCAGATCAGCGTCATCTCCGAGGTCCCCGTGTTCGGTGTGAGCGTCGACCTCTCACCGCTGCTCGTCGCCTTCACCGGGCTGCTGTGCGGTTCGATGCTGGGCGCCATAGCCGGCTTCGCGGTGGGCCTGCTGATCGACCTCGCACTGATGCAGACGCTTGGGGTCACCTCGCTCACGTTCACGCTCATCGGC
>JBOGYB010000522.1:0-1681 GCA_050696555.1 Solirubrobacteraceae bacterium
CGTGGAGAGGGCCCACTTCGCGCGCGCGCGCGAGTCACCCTCTTTTTCAATACACCCACTCGGTGGGATGCGAATTGCCGCGACGGCACTCACCGGTCGATGCCTCCAAGGATCGGGTCGAGCATCGCAAGAGTCGCGATCATGTCGGCTATATAGGAGCCCTCCGCCATGTGCGAGAGCGCCTGCAGGTTCACGAAGGAGGAGTCACGCATGTGCACGCGCGCGGGCTTTGAGGAGCCGTCGGAGCGCACGAAGCAGCCCAGCTCACCGCGTGGTCCCTCGATCGCGTTATAGATCTCACCGGGCGGTACCCTGAAGCCCTCGGTGACGAGCTTGAAATGGTGGATCAACGCCTCCATCGACGTCGCGAGCTCGTGGCGCGGGGGCAGCGCCACCTTGCGGTCGGTTGTGATGTACGGACCCTCGGGGAGACCGTCCAGTGCCTGGTCGATGATCTTCACCGACTCGTAGATTTCCGCCACACGCACAGCAAAACGGTCGTAGTTATCCCCGACTGTGCCCACGGGGATCTTGAAATCGAAGTCCTCGTAAGAGCTGTACGGAGCTGCCTTGCGTAGATCCCACGGGTTGCCCGCCGCGCGCAGCAGCGGGCCTGTGACGCCAAGGTCGAGCAGCGTCTGCGCGTCCACGGCGCACGTGCCCCGCAGGCGCTCCAGCACGATCTGGTTGGCGTTGAGGATCGCCCCGTACTGGTCGGCCCGTCCGGGCATGACCTTCGTGAACTCGCGCACCTTCTCCACGAAGCCTGGCGGAATGTCCTCCATCACCCCACCCACCTGGAAATAGCGCGTGTGCATACGCTGCCCCGAGGACATCTCGAACAGATCTAGGATCAGCTCGCGCTCGCGCAGGCAGTAGAGGAAGATCGAGACAGCGCCGAGGTCGAGCGCGCTGGTGCCGAGCCAGATCAAGTGCGAGGCGATGCGGTTCAGCTCGAGATGGATCACGCGGAGGTATTGGGCGCGCTTGGGTACCTCCACCTCGAGCAGCGTCTCCACCGCCCCGATGTAGGCCATCGAGTTGAAGTAGTAAGCCAGGTAGTCCATCCGCTCGACCACAGGGATCACCTTCCAGTACGCCTTGTCCTCCGCGGTCTTCTCGATCCCCGTGTGCACGTATCCGATGACTGGCTTGATCGAGCGCACTACCTCACCCTGGAGTGTCACAAGCAGCCGCAGCACCCCGTGCGTGGCGGGGTGGTGGGGACCAAAATTGAGCGTCAACATCTCCTCGTGGGAGGTGTCTGAGATCTGCTCGCCCACGGCCGAGAGGGTGATGCTCTCCTCTTGACGGCGGTAGTCGGACAATTGAGGGCTCATCGTTTTGCCCCGGTCGTCTCAGCTTCGTTGTAGGTGAAGATCACGGGTTCTCCACCTACCGGGAAATCGCGTCGCTGCGGGTGCCCCTCATAGTCCTCGGGCATCAGTATCCGTCGCAGGTCGGGGTGGCCCTTGAAGATGACCCCGAACATGTCGTACACCTCGCGCTCCTGGTGGTCGGCGGTCGGCCACCCCTTGCCGTCGTCTCCGTCGGGCGTCACCGAGTCCACTTCGGGAGAGTCGGTGGGCAGGCGCAGCTTGACGGTGAGGCGATCCACCACGCTCATGTCAAGCAGCTCGTAGTGCACTCCCAGGCGCGGCTCCTGTGGGTAGTAGTCGAC
>JBOGYB010000523.1:0-1680 GCA_050696555.1 Solirubrobacteraceae bacterium
ATGTCACCCTCCTCGCACTCCACGGGGAAGAGCTTGTCCTCAGGGGGAGATAAGCGCAGACCGGAGCCCAAGAAGGTCAGTGACGATTTGGAGGGCTGGCTGAACAGCGAGGGCGAGAAGACCTTGGGTAGCCTTATCGAGCTCTTCGAGGAGAAGGGCTTCGCGATCCTGTTTGTGCTTCTGCTCGGCGTGCCGGCGCTTCCGCTGCCAACCGGTGGCGCGACGCATGTGTTCGAGATCGTCAGCATGCTGCTCGCGCTCGAGTTGATAGCCGGCCGCAAGGAGATCTGGCTACCGCAACGCTGGTGCGAGCTCGAGCTGGCGGGTGACAGGCAACAGCGCTTCATCGCCGCACTGATGAAGATGATCCGTCGACTGGAGCGTGTGTCCAAGCCCCGGCTACGCTTCCTGTTCAACCGCCGTTTGAGCAACATCGTCTTTGGGCTGTTCGTGCTCGGCGGGTCCATCGGCGCTTTCCTCGCCCCTCCGTTCACGGGCCTCGACACGCTGCCCGCTCTCGGCGTGGTGCTGCTATCGCTCGGCGTTGTGCTCGAGGACTTTCTCCTCGTGGTTGTGGCGCTCCTGGTAGGCATCACGGGCATCGTGCTCGAGGTCGTGCTTGGCAGTGCCGCCATCCACGGCCTCGGCAATCTCCTTTAGGCATCCCAGCCGACAGATAGGTGCGGTGGGGCCGCTTCCGCAACGACGACCTCACCAGCCGGTTAACTCAGGTCGTGACTTCAGGACGACGGCGGCCAGCCAAACCGGCAAGACCGAGCGCAACGCACGCACAGCGGCGACGCGAGGGATGCAGGCGACCGCGCAATCGATTGATTGCTACGACGATTGTGGCTGTGGCACTCGCGTTGTGCGCTCAAGCCAACGCGGTGAACACCGCCACAATCCGCGCACCCTCTCCCTCCCCCGGGGCAACAACCAGCGAAGCTCCGGCCAACACACGGTCTGTGACCGTGTCAATCAACCGTGAAGCCCCTGGCCACCCCGTGCCCGAGCGTTTCCTCGGACTCTCCTTCGAGGCCGCGGCGATCAAGAAGCTGGCGCACGACGGGCGGCGAGGGAACCTCGTGGAGCTGCTGCGGTCGCTCGGCCCGGGGATGTTGCGCTTTGGGGGCGTCACCGCCGACGAACACGTCGCGTGGACCGATGCCGATACCCCCCGACCGGAATGGGCGCAGAGCACGATCGGGCCGTCCGATATGAGCGCCCTCGGTGTGCTTGCCCGGCGCAGTGGATGGCAAGTGCTGCTGACGGTGGGGCTGGCCCATTACGAACCACAGACGGCAGCGCGTGAGGTGGCCGCGGCGCATCGCGCCCTCGGCCCCCACCTCACGGCGGTGGAGATAGGCAACGAGCCCAACGCCTACGGAAATCACGGTTTTCGCGAACTCCCGTGGATCGCACAGGGATATGAGGAAGAGGTGAGCGACTACCGCGAAGTGATCGGCACACTCACCCCTGACGTACCGATCGCCGGCCCGGATGTGTCCGGGTCGGGAATCTTCCCCGAATGGGGCAGCGAGGAGGCGTTGGCGCAGGCGCCCGTGATGCTCACCGGCCACCACTATCCGCTTGGGTGCGCGCAAACGCCGCCCCCCTCGATCGAAGCGCTGCTCAGCTCCGCCACGCGCTGGTTGGCAGCGCGCTCGCTCACCACCTACC
>JBOGYB010000524.1:0-1678 GCA_050696555.1 Solirubrobacteraceae bacterium
CCCTTCTACGCCGCGGGGGGCGGTCAGATCTCCGATACGGGCACGATCGAATGCGAGCGTGGCGATTGCCGCGCTCGCGTGGAGGGGGTGTACCGACTGGGCGACGACCAGGTGCTCTCGGTGGTAGTGGAGCGCGGTGAGCTGAACCCCGAGGAGCCGGTGCTCGCGCGCGTAGATCACATGGCGAGGCACGCCACCCAGTGCAACCACACGGCGACCCACCTCCTGCATGCGGCGCTGCGTGAGCGTCTCGGCGGGCACGTCCGCCAGGCGGGCTCCTACGTCGGGCCGGACAAGCTGCGCTTCGACTTCTCTCACGGCGCCGGGCTCACCCACGAGGAGCTGTGCGACGTAGAGGACCAGGTGAACACCTGGATCGCCCGCGCCGACCCGGTCCACCCGATCACCACCACGCTGGAGGAGGCCAAGCGCCTCGGCGCGATGGCCCTGTTTGGAGAGAAGTACGGCGACGTAGTGCGCATGGTTGAGATCGGCGAAGGCGACTATTCGCGCGAGCTATGCGGCGGCACACATGTGCGCAACACCGCAGAGATCGGCGCGTTCCGCGTGATCTCCGAGACCTCCAGTGCCGCCAACGTGAGGCGCATCGAGGCGCTCACGGGACCGGGTGCCGTGGCGTTGCTGCGCGAGCACGACCGGGAGCTGGAGGAGGTAGCCAGGACTTTGCGCACTTTCCCTGCCAATGCGGCAGAGCTGGTGCGCGAGCGCGAGCAGGAGCGTAAGAAGCTGCAGAAGGCCTCCCGTCAGGACACCGGTGCGGGCGCCGTTGACGTCGATTCGCTTATCGAAAAGACAGTTGACTGGGGCGGCGCCCCGGTGTTGGCGGCGATCGTGTCGGTCGAGGACTCGCAATCCCTTCTAACGGTTGTGGACCGGTTGAAAGGACGGATTCATGACGGCGCGATCGTGTTGGGTGCATTGATAGATGGCAAGCCCGTATTGGTGGTGAGCGTTGCGCCCACTTTGGTCGAACGCGGCGTACGTGCTGGTGCGATTGTGAAGAAGGCTGCTGAGGTTATCGGCGGTGGTGGCGGAGGTCGCGACACGATGGCGCAGGCCGGTGGGCGTCATCCTGAGAAGCTCGTCGAGGCGGTCTCGATAGCCGATATGGCAATCGGGGTGATCCTTAGTGATTGATGCGGGTCCTGGCGCTTGACTACGGCAGCGCGCACTGCGGTTGCGCGCTGAGCGACCCCACCGGCACGATCGTCACGCCGATAGAGGCGATTCCGCAGCCGGCCGGCAAACGCGGGCTTGCCGCCCTCGCGCGTGTCGTGAGCGAGCGGGAAGTGGAGCGCGTCGTGGTGGGCTTGCCGCTGTCGCTACGGGGCGAGGACACCGAGCAGACGCGCGAGACGCGTGACTTCGTCGCCATCCTCGCTACCAAGCTGGGCGGGGAGACGCCTGTGGAGCTCTACGACGAGCGCTTCACAACCCGCATCGCCACCCGCGTAGGTGGGACGGGCTCGGACGAGCACTCGCGCGCAGCGGCGATCCTGCTGGAGGAGTGGTTGGCCCGCGGTCGGTAGGGTCATCGACTTGGCAAGAGACCGCAAACCGGAAGCCTCCGCGCAGCGCACCGAAGCAGAGCGCGAACGCGCGCGCGAAGAGCGCGAACGTCGCCGTGCCGTGAAGGGTGGAGAGGTGTCCCTGCCGT
>JBOGYB010000525.1:0-1676 GCA_050696555.1 Solirubrobacteraceae bacterium
CCATCGCCCCGAGCAGAATCTCCTCGACCGCTCTCACCATTCCAATCGTGCTGAACCCCTGGCCCACCACGAGCACCACGAGCCCCACGGCAAGCGCCACCACAGCCGCCACTCCTACACGTCGAGCGTGGCCGAAGGCGCCTGGCGACCTCGACGCACGCATCCCAACCTACTTGGGAATGCGAGCGATCACAGGCTTCTGAGCCTCGTTGACGCCCTCATCGATCTGGACGATCGTACGTTGATCGCTCGCTTGAACCACCCCTCGGATGGTAGAGCCAAAGTCGGAGCGCGGGAGCGCGATAGAAGCCATCGGCTCATCTGACTCCCGCGAGATCTACCACCATATCGCTGGAAAAACCCGCAATTTGCGAACAATTCCGGTCGCAGAAGATGGTGTTCAGGGGTGTGACCTCCAAAGGGCGGGTAAAGAAATCTATTCAAAACTCTTCATATGCACCTAAGCTTCCCCAAAATACGCTGCCTCCCACGTAGAGATCGCTCGGGCCGACGCGTCTCTCTCCGAGGCATCTGCTCGGGTGCTTTTCTTCTGCTGCTGCTCAGCCTGCTGCTTTTGAGTCTCTCGAGCGGCGAGGCTCTCGCAAGCAGCCCGGGGTCGCTCCCGATCTCCGCGACCGGCGTAACCCAAACGGTTAGCGGAAATGCCGCGCAAGCTGACGATTCCCCCACCTCCGCCGCCGTTCAGTCGGCTGTCGCACCGGTGGCGCAAGCCGTCACACAGACCGTCAAGGAAACCGCGGAGCCAGTTGGAGAAGCCAGCCGCACGACCGTAAGCAAGGCCACGGCGCCCACCTCCACCACTCTCACGCAGAGCGCCTCAAAGACGGTGGCGCCGGTGCTCGACGCCACCACGCGGACCGTCCACAAAGCGGCGACGCCGGTGCTCCAGAGCGCCTCAAAGACCCTCGCCGGGGCGGCTGCGCCGGTAGTCAAAACTGCGACAACGGTCACGCAGAGCACCGCCAAGGTAGTAGCTCCGGCGCTCGACTCCGCCACGCATACCGTCGGCAAGACAGTCGGGCCAGTGCTGGAGACAGGCACTCCCACCATCGGCAAATCAGTTGCCCCTCTGCTCGAAACAGCCACACATACCCTGGGCAAGACAGCGACGCCAGTGTTGGAAACAGCTACGCGCACCTTTGGCAGGACAGCGACGCCAGGGCTGGAGGCAGCCACACCTACCCTGGACGAAACGGTCGCCCCGGCGCTCGCTCCACTTGTCGGGATCACGCGCGAACCACGCCTGCCGCCAAGCCCTCCGATGCGTGTCGTCCCTGGCTCATCTTTGCCATCGCTTTCCGGCCCACAGATCGCTCGGCTGCTTCGGTTCGGGATCGGCGCACAACTGTCCGCATTTGCGAGCTCATACGCCGCGAGCGACGACTACCGGGTCGGCGGCGCCTCGAGCATTCGGGTGCCCCAGACGCCTGCGCCGAGCCCCTTCCCGACCGGCACCTCGAGCGCGATGACATCTGCCGCGGGCCTGGCTTTTCCAATCTTCCTCACCCTCGCGAGCCTCCTGCTGATAGGAGGTCTCGCGGCGATGCGCCTACTGCGGCTTGCGAGCGAGCCGTGGCGTGTGGCGCCATTCGCCTTGATTCCAGAGCGTCCGGGCTAACCGCTCCGCCCGGCTTTCACCTGGTGCTGGATCGACT
>JBOGYB010000526.1:0-1675 GCA_050696555.1 Solirubrobacteraceae bacterium
CTTCTTTCGAGGAGACCGCGCTTGTGGAACTCGGCAAGCTGATCCCACCGGCAGAGCTCGAAAGCGACTGGAAAGCGTTCATCTCCGACGCTCAAACGCTTGCGGAAAATACTTCCAAGGTCGGGGAATACGCGAAGACCAACAACCTCAAAAGCGCCAAGGCGCTGATCAAGTCGAGTACGACAACCCAGCAGCAGATGGTCGCCATCGCCAAGCGCAACCACCTCAAAGAGTGCGAAGAAGTCGCTTAGCGACGAGCTTCTCTGACACCACGTTCCATATCGCGCTTGGACTCGCGCTCACGGATAGCCTGCCGCTTGTCGTAGAGGTCCTTTCCGCGGGCGAGCGCGATCTCCACCTTGGCGTGTGGGCCCTTGAAATAGACGCGGGTGGGTACGAGCGTGAGGCCCCGCTCTGACACACGAGCGGCAATACGCTCGATCTCCGAGCGGTGCAGGAGCAGCTTGCGCGGACGCTCGGGGTCGTGGTTTTCACGCGAGGCGGGCAGATACGGGGGGATGTGCACGGAGTGCAACCACAGCTCACCCTCGCGTATAGCGGCATAACCGTCCTTGAGCTGAGCGCCTGAAGCTCGCAGCGCCTTTACCTCGGTGCCTGCCAAAACGACCCCGCACTCGATCCGCTCCAGCAGCTCGTAGCGGTAGGAGGCGTAGCGATTGCTCGCCACGTCCCCCGCGCCGACCTTGCGCTTCTTGCCCTTTGGTTTGGCCATGTGGACGAGATTAACCTGCCGGAGCGAGGTCGACGCGCCCCGCGGAGGAGTCCACACGCACTACGCGCACGTCGATCGGATCGCCCAGCCGCAGCGTGGCCCCCGAGCGCTCGCCGCGCAGGATCGTGGAGTGGTCGTTGAGGGTCCACCACTCGCGCTCCTCCCCCCCTCCGAGCAACCGCACCGGGAGCATCCCCTCGAAGACCGGTCCCTCCCTGTCAGGTGAGCCGAACGCGATGAATGCGCCCGCCGCGATCAGCCCCGTGACCTCCCCCTTGAAAAGCTGCTCGTAGCCACCGTCGAGCAGCATCTGCTCGAGCAGGAAGCAGGCGGCGACATCGTCGCCCTTGTGCTCGATGCGCGCCGCATCGCGCTCGCGCTCGGAGGTCCATTCGCCGAGCTCCACGAGCTTGCGCCTACCGGTGGCGCGCTGATCGGCGCCGATCGACGCGAGCAGGGCGCGGTGGCAGACGATGTCTGGATAGCGCCGGATGGGTGAGGTGAAGTGGCAGTAGCACTGCGAGTGAAGCCCGGCGTGGCCGAGATTCTTGGGGGAATAGTAGGCCTGCTTGAGCGAGCGCAGCACGAGCGAGCTGAGTGCGGCGCGGCCGTGACCTGTACGGCGCACATGCTCGTCCACACGGCGTGAGATATCACCCACGAGCTCCGCCGCTTGCGTCGAGAACAGTGGGTCGGGGAGCGGTGGGGTGGGAACACCGAGCGAGGCGAGCTGCGTCACGAGGGTGCGAATGCGTTCCGGATCAGGACGCTCGTGGACGCGGTAGAGACACGGCACCGAAGCCTCGGTGAGATGTCGGGCGACCGCTTCGTTGGCGGCGATCATGAGATGCTCGATCAGCCGGTGCGACTCGGTTTGGGGGCGCGGGAAGATCCCCGTGACGTTTCCCCCCTGATCGAAGGTGAATTCGGGCTCCTCGGAGT
>JBOGYB010000527.1:0-1672 GCA_050696555.1 Solirubrobacteraceae bacterium
GCCCCCTGCCCGCCGGCACCCAACCCAATCGACTCATGGCCATGAGCGGG
Source organism: Solirubrobacteraceae bacterium (assembly GCA_050696555.1). Taxonomy (GTDB): domain Bacteria; phylum Actinomycetota; class Thermoleophilia; order Solirubrobacterales; family Solirubrobacteraceae; genus Palsa-744. The sequence continues at coordinate 51 of JBOGYB010000527.1, forward strand.
GTCACAACGATCGACACGAACCGCACCATCCTCCCGCCGCAAGAACTCGTATACGACTGGCTGACCAAGCGAGGCGTGACCTGGCGCGTGTACCATCAAGGCCTACCCTTCTTCACCCTCATGACCAAATGGATACCGGAGATGCTCGGGAGCAACCACTTCCGCCCGTTCCTTGCGCTTGAGGAGGATCTCAACAACACGCCGCCCGACGACATGCCGCAAGTGCTCTTCATTGAGCCCACCTACACCGATGCGCCACACCTCGGACGGAGCACGGACGACCACGCACCCTCCGGCGTGAGCGACGGACAAGAATTCCTCATGCAGGCATACAACGCGGTCACGACAAGCCTGGACTTTTGGCGCGGAGCGCTGATGATCGTCACGTACGATGAACACGGCGGGTTCTTCGACCACGTCGCACCGCCACCCATCGCAACCAACCCACCAAGACCCGGTCTGTACCCGCCGCTGCACTCGCTCGGCGTTCGCGTGCCCGCCTATGTCGTCTCACCGTTCGTCCGACCGGGCGCGGTGAGCCACCTGCTGTTCGATCACACGTCAATCCTCAAGTTCCTAGGGGAGCGCTTCGGGCAGGGATCGTACTCGGCGGTCGTCGACGTTCGACCGGTTAAGAGCGTAGCTGAAGTTCTCGAGAGCAACGCCGTGACCTCGCCACCGCCGGCCGCACCCGCGCTGCACGACTACTTGAGTTTGCGGCCCAGTGTGCCGACAGCAACCGTGCCCAACAACGGCACGCCCTTGGAGAAAGGCTTTCAACACGCCGTCGGGGAAATGAGACGGCAGGGAGCCGACCAGAACCACCCGAAGTTTGGACCGCTGCTCAAGCAGATCAACCAACTGCCATCTCCCGGAAGCGCGGGGAGCGGCTCGTGAACCGCACGGTGCGCGGCGCAGTTCTCGCGATCGTTCTCGCGGGCAGCATAAGTGGGTGCTTTCTACTCCCAGCGCCACGCAGTGCGTACCGGCCCATTCATCAGTACGCCCTCCAATGCGACGTGGCCGACGTCGCCGCGGACATCCAGGCCACGCCGAACGACTTGAACCTTCCGAACGACGCTGGCCTCACCGCCTTGCATCTCGCCGCCTCCCGCTGCTGCACCACCTTGGTTGATTTCCTGCTCGATCATGGCGCGAACGTCAATCGGAAAGGAACCGGCGGAGAGACGCCACTGCACTTGGCCGCGCAGGAAGGATGCCTGAACGCGGCGACGAGCCTCTTGGCGAAGGGCGCGAAGATCAATGCCCGGGACGATGAGAGACGAACCCCCCTACAAAGGGCAGAGCAATGGCATAAAGACGCCATGGTCTTGTTCCTGCGACAGCACGGTGCCACGGAATAGGTCGGAAACGAGAGCGATCAATGCCAACGACGAAAACATACCGCCTCACGCTCTACCTCGCAAAGCCATCGATCACCGACCCAGCTGACCTTGTCCACGACACGACGGGTGTCACCACACACCGAGTTACCATTCCTGGCTGCACGCAGGCAACGCTCTACCTCAAAACCGTTGGAGCACATGATCCAGCGTGGACCCGACTCTTCCGGGGCGCGACGACACCACCAATTCGACCGCGCGTCAGCACGGCCTCAGGAC
>JBOGYB010000528.1:0-1661 GCA_050696555.1 Solirubrobacteraceae bacterium
GGCCGCGGCCGCGGCCGGCTACCTGGACGAGCGGGAGGCAGTGAGCGAGATGCTCACCTCCCTGCACCGCGCCGGCGCCGACATCGTGATCTCCTACCACGCCAAGGATGCCGCGCGCTGGCTAACAGAAGACGAGATCTGAGGACTACGACCACATGACCACAGATGGCATAACAGCCGATACCGCCGGGCGGGTGGGACCTAAGATCCGCAGCCGCAAGTACGGTGCGGCGATCCCCCTCGACGATCTCGACCGGCGTCTGCTCAACCTGATGCAGGGCAGCTTCCCGATCGCCCCCCGTCCCTACCTGCATGTGGCACAGCTCGCCGAGATCGAAGAGTCGGAGGCGATGGCGCGCGTGCAAAGGTTGCTCGTCGAGCGCATCATCCGTCAGGTCACCCCCATCTTCGACACCCGTGCGCTCGGCTACTCCTCGATGCTCGTGGCGGCAAAGGTCGATCCGGAGAACCCCCACCGCGCCGCGCAGGTCATCAACTCCCACCCCGGGGTCTCTCACAACTACCTGCGCAACCACGAATTCAACCTGTGGTTCACGATCGCCACCGAGCCCGACTCGAAGCTCGGGCTCGACGGCACGCTGCAGGCGCTGGCAGAGGAGGCGGGCGCCGAGTCGGTGCGCCAGCTCCCCACGCTCAAGCTCTTCAAGATCAGGATGGACCTGGAGATGGAGGGCGACACCGACGCACTCGCCGCGGCAGCGCTGGCCACCGAGCCGGTCGAGCTCGACCCCCAGCCATACGACGAGCGCGACATTCGGGTCATCCGGGCATTGCAGGGCGACATGGCGGTCGTGCAGGAACCCTATGCGCCGGCCGCGGCCATGCTCGGGTCAGATCAAGAGTCGTTTCTCGACCACCTCGCAGGTATGCAGGAGAGGGGCTTGTTGCGCCGGGTTGCGGCGATTCTCTATCACCGTCGCGCCGGCTTCTCCGCAAACGGAATGGGCGTGTGGAAGGTGCCCGAGTCCGACATCTATGACATCGGACGCCAGATGGCGGCCGTCAGGGGCATCTCCCACTGCTACCAGCGCCCCACCTATGCTGACTGGCCCTACTCCGTGTTCACTATGGCCCACGGGCGCTCCAAGGAGGAGTGCGACGCGATCCTCGACTCGATCGCCACGATGTCCGGCATCGAGGAGCGCGCCACCCTGTACTCCTCGACCGAGTTCAAGAAGATCCGTCTGCTCTATTTCACCGAGGACTTCAAGAACTGGGAGCGCGAGCACGCCGGCGTTTAGGCCCGCGCGAGCTCTCGTACGTGTCCCGGTGGGCGGAGGCACCCTCGACCGTCCACGCTCGAGCAGACGGCGGCAGTGGCATCCGGCAGGCACTCTTATATGAGCTAATGCCTGCCTCCCTCACAGATACACGCTCCAGCGAGCTCTTCAAGCGGGCCCTCACGCTGCTCCCCGGCGGGGTCAACTCTCCCGTGCGTGCGATGAAGGCGATAGGACGCGACCCACTCTTCATCGAGCGTGGCTCGGGGGCGGAGCTGTTCGACGTGGATGGCAACCGTTATGTCGACTACGTCTGCTCATGGGGGCCCCTCATTCACGGTCACGCCCACCCGGATGTGCTCGCCGCGGTGATCTCTTCTGCTGAAGAGGGCACCAGCTTCGGCGCCCCCACGGCCGGTG
>JBOGYB010000529.1:0-1659 GCA_050696555.1 Solirubrobacteraceae bacterium
GCCAGGATGTGCGCTACTCCGCGGAGAAGATCCAACAGGGACAGGCGCTCGCCAACAAGCTCTTCAACGCCGCCCGCTTCGCGCTCACACGGATTCACGCGAGCCTTGGGGAGCGGGCGGAGACGATCGAACCGGCGGCGATGCCGCGTACGGTTGAGGACCGCTGGATCCTCTCACGGCTCTCTCAGATCGTGGCCGACACGGGGGCTCGTATAGAGAGCTACGACTTCTCCCACGCGGCGCTCGGCCTCTACGATTTTGTCTACGGCGAGCTGTGCGACTGGTATATCGAGCTCGTAAAGCACCGTCTACCGGACCTTGCCGACGGCGGGGAGGATGGCTTTGAGGAGCGTGTAGCGCTCGCCGCCACGTTGCTGTATGTGCTGCGCGAGACGGTTGCGATGGCGCATCCGGTGATCCCCTTCGTCACCGAGGAGCTGTGGGGGTACCTGGACGGGGGCGAGGCCCTGCTCGCCGGAGCACCCTACCCGCGTCCGCAGGAGGACTTGATCGATTTGGGGGCCGAGGTCGTGCTCGAGCGCACGATCGAGGCTGTCACCGTCATACGGGGATGGCGCGATTCAGTGGGGGCGCGTGCCGGGCTCTTCATCCCCGCCCGCCTGAGCGCCGACTGCTACGACGCGACCTCCGGGCTGCTCGCTCGGATGGCACGGCTCGAGCTGGCCGAGCCATCCGAGGGTACGGCGGTGGCGTCGATCCCGATTCCCTGCGGCACAGTGGACGTACTCTCAGGCGAGGGACTTGACCTCGAAGCGGCGGAGCGCCGCCGCGAGGCCGCCCGGGAGAAGCTGCGGATCGAGATCGAGCGTGTCCGGACCAAGCTCGAGAAGCCCGGGTTCGTCGAGCGTGCTCCAGTCGCGGTGGTCGAGGGCGAGCGCGAGCGCTTGCGCCTTCTCGGGGCAGAGCTAGAGGCATTGTGAGCGCTGTGGGCGATTCGTCCTGGAGTCCCGATCGCGCCGAGCGTCATCTGCGCTCGCTGGAGCTGTTCGGCATGCGCTTTGGACTGGACCGTATGCGGCGCATGATGACCGTGCTCGGCTCCCCCGAGCGCAGCTTCCAGACGATCCATGTGGTTGGGACGAACGGCAAGACCTCCACCACACGCATGATTGCCGCGATCCTCGAGCGCCACGGGCTGCGCACAGGGAGCTACGTGTCACCCCACCTCGTGTCCTACACAGAGCGCGTGCAGGTTGCCGGGCGGGACGTCGACACGCACGCCTTCGCATCCGCGATCGCTCGCGCCGCGTGGGCCGCCGATCGTGTCAACCGCACGCTCGCCGAGGATGATCACGTGACCCAGTTTGAGCTGCTCACCGCGGCCGCCTTCTGGGAGCTGTCAAGGCGTGAAGTGCAGGTCGTGGTCGTAGAGGCAGGCCTTGGGGGCCGTTTCGACGCCACGAACGTGATCGATTCGAGGGTAGTGGCACTCACGAACGTCGGCTTGGAGCACACTCGCTGGCTCGGCCCCACCGTCAAAGACATCGCCGCGGAGAAGCTCGCGGTACTCGGAGATGGCTCGGTTCTCGCGATCGGTGCGGACTTGTCCCATGAAGTGCTTGAGCTCGCCCACGCGGCTGTTGCCGAGCGCGGCGCAAGGCTGCTGGTCGCCGAGCGGCCCTTAACAGAGTGGGCGAT
>JBOGYB010000530.1:0-1652 GCA_050696555.1 Solirubrobacteraceae bacterium
CGCCATCGGCTGGTTCGGCCTCGACGGCACGGTCGATTTGAGCATCGTGATCCGCACGATCGTGATGAGGGCCCACCCACCCGGCGGGGGCGCCACCATTGGCGCGGGCGGCGCCATCGTGATGCACTCCGACCCCGCCGAGGAGTTCGAGGAGATCCTGCTCAAGGCCCGCGCCCCGATGGCCGCCATCGCGCGCGCCGTCACAGGCTCGGGCTCGCCGGAGGCGTGGACGGTGGAGCTGGAGCCCCACAGCGCCCTAGCAGGAACGCCATCGTGACACGCACGATGGCGGTTTGGTTGGAGGGGGAGGCGCACCGTTTCGTGAGCGCGATGCCAGTTCGGCTCGTGGTGGAGAGGGCAACCCGGTGAGCGGGACAACGCCGATGCAACCCGACGCGGGGCCTCCCCCGGAGCTTGCCACCTGGACGATCCGCGAGGCCGCCCTCGAGGACGTCGCGGCGGTCGCCTGCGCAGTGGCGGATCTGCTCGTGGAGCTGGGGGCCAAACCCGCCCCCCTCCCCGAGCTCGAAGAGGCTGTGCGCGCGGTCGTCGAGGACCCTGAGCTGGGAACCGTGCTCGTCGCCGACGCCGACGGCGAGCTGGCGGGGCTGCTCGGTGTGAGCTGGCAGCACTCGATCCGCATCCCCGGCCGCTACGGCACCATCCAGGAGCTGTGGGTGCACCCCGCGTGGCGCGGCCGCACGGTCGGAGGAGACCTGATCGTGGCCCTGTTCAGGCGCGCCCGCGACCGTGAGGTCTACCGCCTGGAGGTGGGCCTCCCGAGCGAGAACTTCCCCCACCTAGCCGCCACCGAGGCTTTCTACCTCAATAACGGCTTCACCACCATCGGCCTGCGCATGAGGCGGCTTCTGTAATGACCTCCCTGTTGATGGTGGAGCAGCGCACGAACGGCGCCACCGACAGCGCCCCGTTCATCCTCGACCGCCACGGCAACAAGACCGAGGGCCACGACGATCGCCGTCGCACGCAGGAGCTACGCAGCGGGCTGATGCGCCATGAGGGGGTGCTCCCGGTCGAGGCCGATGCCTCCCCCGAGGACGTGGAGCGCATCCTCGGCGCCCTGCACGAGCGCGACTATTTGGACGCGCTGCGCGGCGTCACCGGCGAAGAGCCCCGCATGATGCCCGAGTGGGCGCCCCCGGGACTCCCCGCCGACAGCCCGGTGTGGGCCGGTGTCGTGAGCACCGCCTTCGAGGGAGCGCGCACGGCGATCACCGCGGCCGACCGCATCGTGGAGGGGGCAAGGTTCGCCTACGCCCTCTCGCGCCCCCCCGGCCACCACGCCGGCCCCTCCTGGTTGGGGGGGTACTGCTACCTCAACACCGCCGCGGCCGCGGCGTACGCGCTGGGCGAGGCCGGGGTGAAGCCGGTGGCGATCCTCGACGTCGATTTTCACTTCCCCACCGGCACCTCGGCGATCGTGGCGCCGCTCGAGCACGTGACCCTCGGCTCGCTGCACGCCTCCACGCTTGCCGAGGTGCCGTGGCGGATAGTCGAACCGGGGGAGCGCGAGTGCTTCGTCGAGTTCGCCCAAACCCCCGACCTCGACACCTACATGCAGACCCTCGCGGAAGTGGTGGAGGAGCTTGCGCGCACCTCCACGGCGATCGTCCTCTCGCTCGGGTATGACA
>JBOGYB010000531.1:0-1651 GCA_050696555.1 Solirubrobacteraceae bacterium
CTCTAGGTCCTCGCGGCCGACCGCCGCACTCACGCCGGGTCCTTGCGGCCACCCGCCGCGCCCACGCTCAGGCGGCGACGGTTGCCGGCTCCTCCACCCTGCGCGGGAGGAGGGTTTCGCGCGCGATCACGAGCCGCTGGATCTGGGAGGTGCCCTCGTACAGCTGCATGATCTTCGCGTCGCGGAAGAGCTTCTCCACCGGGTACTCCTTGATGAAGCCATACCCACCGTAAACCTGGACGGCGTCGGTGGTGACTTTCATCGCGGTGTCGGCGGCGAAGCGCTTGGCGTGGGAGGAGACGAGCGTGTTGCGCTGACCGCTATCGAGCAGGTACGCCGACTTCCAAGTCAGCAGTCGCGCGGCTTCGATCTCGGTCGCCATGTCGGCGATCATGAACTGGATCGCCTGGTGCATGGCGATCGGGACGCCGAACTGGACGCGTTCGCGCGAGTAGTCGGTGGCGAATTCAAACGCCGCGCGGGCGATACCCGTGGCCATCGCCGCCACGCCTGGGCGGGTGCGGTCGAGCGTCATCATCGCGAGCTTGAAGCCCGCGTTTTCCTCTCCCAGCAGGTTCTCCTCGGGCACCTCGACGTCGTTGAAGGAGATCGTCGCGGTGTTGGAGGCACGCTGACCTAGCTTGTCCTCCTTCTTGTCCACCACGACACCCCAGTCGCGCTCAACCACGAAAGCGGAGATGCCACGGTGGCCGGCGTCCTTGTCGGTCTTGGCATAAACCGTGTAGTAGTCGGCGTACCCACCGTTGGTGATGAAGCACTTGGAGCCGTTGATGACGTACTTGTCGCCTTTCTTCACAGCGGTGGTGCGCATCCCGGAGACGTCGGAGCCGGCGTCGGGCTCGGTGAGACAGAAGGAGGCGAGCTTGGGGGCTTCGGTGAGCATCCCCAGATACTTCTTCTTGACCTCCTCCGAGCCACCCAACGCGATGGGGGCTGTGGCGAGACCGTTGCAGCCGAGCGAGGTCTGAATGCCCGAGCAGCCCCATGAGAGCTCCTCCTCGATCAAACAGCCGTCGAGGTAGCCCGCTCCAGGTCCACCGTACTGCTCCTCGATGTGGGTGTTCATGAGACCCACGTCCCATGCCTTCTGGATAATGTCCGCGGGCCAAGCACCGTCCTTGTCGTACTCCCAGGCGACCGGCCGAATCTCTTTCTCAGCGAAGTCGTGGGCCATCTCGCGCAGATTCTTCTGCTCGTCGGTGAGCGTGAAATCGACCATTTCTAAGTCTCCTAGGGGGCGACGCGGGTAGTAGATTGACTGGTCAGTCAATCGCAATCCCTCAAGGGTAGCGGAAGGCTCTGCACGCGAGCGCCCTCACGCGGAGCCCAACCTCGGTCGAAAACGGGCACAATCAAGCGATGGAACCCTTCACGTTGGTGGTGGTGGGCGCGGTTGTGCTGTTCGTGCTCGTAGGCGTGGGATCGTTCCTCGCCGGCGGGAGCCTCTACGACAAGATCGGCGAGGGCGGACTCTCCACAGAAGGCCCGAGCGGACCTCCGGCAGGCTCGCCGATGGCGAGAGCGGAGCGCGAGATGGAGATCCGCCAGATGCTGCAAGCGCGCAGCGACCGCCAGGTGCGAATGGGTGGGGAGGCGCTCGACATCGACGCGGAGCTTGCATTGCTCGAGC
>JBOGYB010000532.1:0-1649 GCA_050696555.1 Solirubrobacteraceae bacterium
CGCTAGAGCCGCTCGACGAGCATCGCCTGGCCCATCCCGCCGGCGACGCAGGCGGCGTCGATCCCCAGCCGCCCGCCGCGCGCCTCGAGGCCGTTCAGGAGCGTCGTCATGATGCGGGCGCCGGTCATCCCGAAGGGGTGGCCGAGGGCGATCGCGCCGCCGAACGGGTTGAGCTGCTCCTCTACGATGCCGAGCTCCTCCATACAGGGCACGATCTGCGCGGCGAAAGCCTCGTTGATCTCGACTATGTCGATGTCCTCGATTTTCATGCCGGTCTTCTCGAGCAGCTGTTTGATCGCGGGGATCGGACCAACTCCCATGATCTCCGGGCGGATCGCGGCAACCGTGGAGGCGATGATGCGCGCCTTCGGCTCGAGGCCCAGCGCGGAGGCCTTTTCTTCTGACATCACGAGCACCGCCGCGGCGCCGTCGTTGAGCGGACAGGCGTTGCCGGCGGTGACCGTGCCACCCTCCTTGAACACGGGCGGGAGCGAGGCGAGCTTCTCGAGCGTCGTGCCGGGACGGGGGCCGTCGTCCTTGGTGACCACCGTCTCGGGGACGTCGATCTCGTTGCCCTCCTTGTCCACATCTTTGTGGGCGGGGACGGTGACAGGGATGATTTCCTTGTCGAAGTGGCCGCTCGCCTGCGCCTCGACGGCCCGGGTTTGGGAGATGAGGGCCCACGCGTCCTGCGCCTCGCGGCTCACTTTGCGTTCCTCTGCCACGTTCTCGGCGGTCATGCCCATCGGGATGTACACGTTGTAGAGCGACCCCTCCGAGCCATCCACGAGCGGGTGGAACTCGAAGCCCCCACCGCCGCGCCCGGCGCGCGAGACTGCCTCGACACCGGCGGAGATGTAGGTGTCGCCCTCGCCGACTTTGATCGCGTGGAAGGCCATGCGGATCGTCTGCAGCGAGGAGGCGCAGAAGCGGTTCACCGTGGTGCCGGGCACGTGGTAGTCGAGGCCCGCGATCAGCGAGGCGATGCGCGCGACGTTGTAGCCCTGCTCGCCCTCTCCGTATCCACAGCCCATCATCACGTCGCCGATCGAGGTCTGCTCGACCTTCGGGTTGCGCTCGATCAGCGCCTTCAGGGGGATCGACGCGAGGTCGTCGGCACGCACGGTCTTCAGCGATCCCTTCACGGCTCGCCCGATGGGCGTGCGCACGGCGTCGACGATCACAGCTTCAGGCATGTGTGGCTTCTCCTTATGGGTTATTGGCGGGGACGGACCCTCCACCCGTCCCGCGGTGCGGGAGCAGCGCGAATCCTACGCGAGATCGGGGCGAGCACCCCTACAGGTCGAGGCGAGATACACCCAACTCGTCAAACCCCACATGGTGGGCGAGCTCGTGGCGGACGGTCCGCGTGACCTGCTCGCGCAACACGTCGGGGTTGTGACCGAAGTCGCGCCTCAGGGTGTCCCTGAAGATGACGATCCGGTCGTGGACGTCGTCACGCGCAACCGTGGCGCCCTGGTAGAGCCCGTAGGCGCCCGCGGCGCGTCCTCCGTCTGAGATCACCACCGCGACGTGGGAGAGCGCGTTGCGCAGCAGGTCGGGGAGGTCGTCGAGCGCGTCGCGCACGAGCTCTTCGAAGTCCTGGTCATCGAGCGGGTCGAGCTCCATGAACTCGTGTTCTTCGGGGT
>JBOGYB010000533.1:0-1636 GCA_050696555.1 Solirubrobacteraceae bacterium
CGCCACGGAGGCGCGCGCCCGGCGCTCGCCGCCAAATGCGCACCGGTGGGGTGATAGCCCAAAACTGGCAGAGCGCGCCGCTCGCAAGCTTCATCGCGGCTTGTCACGGGCCGAGGGAGGTGTCACGGGCCGAGGGAGGTGTCACGGGCCGAGGGAGGCGATTGAGGTGACGATGATGCCGTCGGGTCGTGTGTAGGTGGGGCTGTCTGCGACGATGACGAGCAGGGCTCCGCAGGTGGCGTTTGTGGCGGGTGTGAGCTTTTTTTCGAGGGCGAGCAGGTTGCGGGCCGCCTCGTCTACTCGGTGGTGTCCCAGCTTGATCTCGGCCGCGAGCCAGCGTCCGTCTGCTGTCTCGATGATCGCGTCGATCTCCAGTCCCTTGTTGTCGCGGTAGAAGCGGACCTCCCCGCGATGTGGCTGGGCGTAGACGCGTAGGTCGTGGATCGTCTGCGACTCGAACAGGAACTCGGCTAGCTCGATCTCGGGTCCCAGGAGCCGCTGGGGCGTGGCGCCGAGTGCCGCGACTGCGAGCGAGGGATCGGCGAGGTGACGCTTCGGTGTCGCTGCGAGTCGAACCCGCGAGCGCAGTTGTGGCTTCCAGCTTGGTTGATCCTCGATCAAGAAGAGGCGTCCCAGCACGCGTAGGTAGTCGTGCAGGGTGGTCTCGGCAAGTGGCTTCTCCGCTGCGCGAGCGATTGTCCGCAGGCCCGCGTTGGTCGCAATGTTGCGGGCATAGGAGGCGAGCAGGCGCCGAATTCCGTCGGGATCGCGTCGCACCCCGTCGACGCGAGGGACGTCGGTATGGACGATCATGTCGAGATAGTCGGCGTTCGCTTCGAGAGCGTCGGCGGTTGTGAGGGTGAGGTTGTCTGGCCATCCGCCGATCGAAAGCGCCTCGATCGTCTCGTCTACGTTAAGTCTGTGTGGCTTTGCGTCGGCAGGGGCGCCATCGAGGAGCGCACCCACCGAGACGGAACCGCTCGAGAGGCCGCGCTCCAGCAGTGTCATCGTCCGCATCTGGACGGCGGCGATCCTGCGCGCCCCCGTGTGACTTTGTTCCTCGGTCTCGGGAGTGGATGAGCCCGTGAGTAGGTAGAGGCCCTTGCCGCTGAGATCGTCGATTCGCCCCCGCACGGCGTTCCAAATCCCGCCGGCGAGCTGATACTCATCGATCAGCCGGGGGTGTTCGCCGTCGAGTACGAGCCGCGGGTCTACCTGGGCTGCGGCAAGCGCTGCGCGATCCTGGTCGAGGCGTATCTCTGAGCCCGCAAAGCAGCGTGCGGTGGTCGTCTTGCCGACTGCCTTTGGACCCGTGAGCAGGACGGCCCCATGCGTGCGCAAGCGTGCCTGCACCAGCTTCTCGATGATCCGCTCGCGATGGCCTGACGTAGGGATCGTACCTGACATGACGAAGGGATTGTACCTCATGTAACAGATGTATTGCACTGCATGTCACAGATAGCGGTACGTTTGAGTGAGGGCGAGCCTCGGCAGCTCGACTCGATCGTTCGCCAGTTGAGTTGACAGCGGGTTGCCCCGGTTTTTGTTTTGCACTTGACAAGTAGGCTACAGGCCGTGTAGTGTGGTTCTAGCCGGCTGTGTTTGGTGCCGGTGTACATATTGGTCGGGTGTGGGT
>JBOGYB010000534.1:0-1627 GCA_050696555.1 Solirubrobacteraceae bacterium
GCGTCGTATAGCTCGATGCGATCTGGGGCGATGCTCATTGCAAATCCTTTCGACTTAGAGGTGTGCGGGGCGGGAACGGCTTGGATAAGCAACCGGCCGCGGGCGCACCGCCTCTAGCCGGTCGTCCCGGTAATTCGCTCCGCCGCAGTCAAGGCCTCACCTGTGGACTGCCTAGACGCGTCAGCATGCACGAGATCAAGCCACTCACGATAGGGCTCTGAGCGGCCATGGATCGCGTCGTCGAATGCGCTCTGCAAGACCCTTGTGGTCTCGCCCGGTTCGCCCGCGCCGATCGGATGGTCATCGATCTCGCGCACTGGCACGAGCTCGGCGGCGGTCCCGGACATGAAGACCTCATCGGCCAGATACATCTCGGCTCGAGCGACGCTGCGCTCAACCACGGTGTAGCCGAGATCCTGCGCGATCTGGATGACCGACCGGCGGGTGATGCCGTCGAGGATCGAGTTGTCCTGTCCGGGGGTTGCGATCACGCCGTCGCGCACGATGTAGATGTTCTCGCCGGTGCCCTCGCAGACATGGCCGTGGTCGTCGAGCAGGATCGCCTCGTCGTAGCCGGACTTGACCGACTCGACCTTCGCAAGCACGCTGTTGAGATATTGGCCAGAGGCCTTGGCGTGCGGGATCAGCGAGTCTGGTGAGATGCGCCGCCAGGAGGATGTCTTGGCGCGCACGCCATTGCTGGCGCCATCCTCACCCAGGTATACGCCCCACTCCCAGCAAGCAATCGTCACATCGACCGGTGCGTCGAGCGGGTTCAGGCCCATGGTGCCGTAGCCGCGAAAGGCGATCGGGCGGATGTAGCAGGAGCTAAGGCCGTTGCGTGCCACCAGTTCGAGCGTCGCGGCACGCAGCTCCTCGGCGCTGTAGGGCACGGGCATGTAGTAGAGCTCTGAGGACTGAAGCAGCCGCTCCATGTGCTCCGCGTTACGGAAGATCGCCGGCCCGAGCTCGGTGTCGTAGCAGCGAATCCCCTCGAAGACCCCTGTGCCGTAGTGCAGACCGTGAGTGAGAACGTGGACCTTGGCGTCCTCCCAGGCGAGGAGCTCTCCATTCATCCATATGAGGTCGCTTGTATCCACGTGTTCGTCTCCTGGTTTGAAACGGCTCGTCTTGACCGCCGATTCTACAGGCACGCGCTCGCAATCCGAGCTTTTCTCCCGAGACGGGAGCCATAGTCAGAGACAGTGTTCACATCAATGGAAACGAACGCTATCCCTGAACTTGAAAAAACGTCGCACCTGTGGGATACACACTGGGTGACATCGGACGGCCTCGCCGAGACGAATTCCCCCGCGGTTGGTTTGGCGGGGGGTCGTGCCTCCCTGCTCTCAGAGAGATGAGCTCGACCAGCATCCCCACCAGCCGGCCGGTGGGCCGATCTCGCGGCGCGCTCGCCGCCTACATCCCTGACTGGAGCGCCGCGGCCTGGGGAGCGATCTGCGTGACCGCGCTGTTCTTGGGGATCACGTGCTGGTGGCTCACGCAGGATCACAGCATCCCGATCTTCGACGCGGGTCTGCACCTGTGGCAGGGGATCTATGTCTACGAAGAACTGGTGGCCGGGCATGTGGGATATGCCCTCACGCTCACATACCCCTACCCACCC
>JBOGYB010000535.1:0-1617 GCA_050696555.1 Solirubrobacteraceae bacterium
CCCTCATCCGCGAAGCGGTGCAGGTGCCGGTGGTGCTCGACGCGGGGGTGGGTACCGCCTCGGATGCCACGCTTGCGATGGAGTTGGGCTGCGACGCCGTGATGGTGGCGAGCGCCGTCTCGCGTGCGCAAGATCCCGTGGCGATGGCCGCGGCCATGCGCCACGCGGTTGACGCAGGGCGGCTGGCGTACGGCGCTGGGCGCATCCCGCGCCGTACCTATGCCACCCCGTCGACGCCCGTCGCGGGCACGCCGGACTTCAGCTGACGACTTCGATAGCTCCGTTCATCGTGGCGGGGTGGAGGGTGCAGCGGTAGTCGATCAGCCCCGGTTTGGTGACTGTGATCTTGAACGTGCCCCCTTCGCCGAAGTTTTTCGAGGCGAATTTCTGAGGGCCCGAGGCGGAGGTGACGTTGTGATCTACGGGGTCTTCGTTCGACCATTCGATCGTGCTCCCCACCTTCACCCTGAGTGTGTCGGGTTCGATCGAGATCTCGTGGTACTTGATCTTCACGAGCCCGCTCTGCACCGGTGCGTTCGAGGGGGGCTTGGCATAGTTGATCTTCCCGTTGGGGACGATCCCTTCCTTCGGCTTCCCGCTCGTGCCCGTGGAGCCGGTGGTTGCGGTCGTGGCGGTGGAGCCCGCGGTGGAGCTCGATTTGCTCGACCCGCAACCGGCGGCGAGGGTTAGCGCGAGGAGTGCGGTGAGCACGGGTACGACTCTCTTCATCGATGGTCCTTTCTCGACGGTCTCGCGATCAGCGTAACCGAGCGTGGGGGGTGTGGGTGCATACACTGGTCCGTCCCATGACCCCACGTCACTTTCTCACAGGTCTCGAGCTGGGGCCGGCGGAGCTCGATGCGCTGCTCGACCGCGCGATCGAGCTGAAGTCCGCTCCGCTCTCCTCGCGCGCACTTGCGGGACGTGGGGTGGGGCTCATCTTCGAGAAGCCCTCCACCCGCACGCGACTCTCTTTCGAGATGGGGGTGTACGAGCTGGGTGGCCACCCTCTGGTGTTGCGCTCCGGAGAGATGCAGTTCTCGCGGGGGGAGTCCCCGCGCGACACCGCGTTTGTGCTCTCGCGCCAGGTGGCGGCGGTGGGGATACGCACCGGTCCCGACGCAGTGGTGGAGGAGCTCGCTGAGTATGCGGACATCCCCGTGATCAACATGCTCACCGCGCTTCACCATCCCTGCCAGGCACTCGCCGACCTGATGACCGCGCGCGAGGCGTTTGGTGAGCTCACCGGGTTGCGTTTGGCGTACGTGGGTGACGGCACCAATGTTGCTCGTTCGTTGGCGATCCTCGGGTCGCTCGCGGGGATGGATGTGGCGATCGCCTCGCCGGAGGGGTACGCGCTGGAGGAGGATCTCTCGCTTCCCCCAAGGGCGGAGGGGTCGCTCACGCTCTACCGCGACCCCCGCGAGGCGGCGAGGGGGGCACATGTGCTCTACACCGACGTGTGGGTGAGCATGGGCGACGAGGCGCAGGCGGAGCGCATGCGTTCGCTGCTCGCCGGCTATCAGCTGGGCGAGGAGTTGCTCGCGCGCGCCAAGCCGGACGCGATCGTGCTGCACTGCCTGCCGGCACACCCCGGCGAGGAGATCACCGAGGCAC
>JBOGYB010000536.1:0-1617 GCA_050696555.1 Solirubrobacteraceae bacterium
GCCCTGAAATGTCGAGGGCAGACGCATTAGGATGGCGTGCGTGACGAGCGGGTCGCAGAAGTCTCTGTGGGAGCGCACCGTCGAACTGACGATCGTCGTCGGCGAAAAGATCCTGACGCCAATTGAGCGCTTCATCGGTAGACGTTCGCTGGTCGGAGACGCGACCTTCTTTCCCAATGAGCGCTTCCCTTGGATAAGTCACATCGAGGAGAACTGGAGGACGATCCGCGAGGAGGCGCAGCGGCTACTGGAGGACCGCGAGGCGCTGGCCAACTTCCAGGACATCTCCAAGGACCAGATCGAGATCACCGACGACGACCGCTGGAAGACGTTTTTTCTATACGGCTACGGCTTTGAGGCGAAGCTGGGCGTGCAGATGTGTCCGAAGACTGCAGCCCTAATGCGCGAAATCCCCGGGATGAAGACGGCCATGTTCTCGATCCTCTCCCCGCGCAAGCACATCCTCGATCATCGTGGCCCCTACAAGGGGGTGCTGCGCTACCACCTCGGACTGATCGTGCCCCGGGATGCTGAGAGCTGTCGCATCAGGGTCGGCGAGGACATCCGCCACTGGCAGGAGGGTCAGAGTCTGATGTTCGACGACACCTTCAACCACGAGGTCTGGAACGACACCGACGAGACGCGTGTGGTGCTGTTCGTCGATGTGCTGCGCCCGCTGCCCGAGCCGTGGGCGACGCTCAACCGGGCGATCGTCAAGGCAATCAGCTACTCCCCGTTTGTGCTCGATGCCAAGCGCAACCAGCAGGCGTGGGAAAAGCGATATCTCAGCCGATCTCCCCGAGAAAGGACAGCAGTTCGGGAATGACCACCTCGCTCCGCTCGCGATGGGGCCAATGGCCTGTGTTCTCGACGACCAGCGCCCTGCTTGGCGCTGGCAGCAGCACGGCCGTCGCCTCGAACAGCCCTTGAACGCTCGGAGTTTCCGAGCCGCCGATGATCAGCCCGGGCACGGCGCCGACGGTTTCACCGACGGGCGATGGGCGGCGCGGAAGGTCTCGGTAGTAGGAGATCGCGCCTTCGAGGGTGGCCTTCGATGAGAGCGCGTGCTTGGTGTTGCGCAGGGCCTCATCACGCGCTGGGCCAGACCATCTGCGGGCAAAGCGCCGGTAGAGCACATCGAGATAGGCGAAGTCGTTGCGCCTGCAGCGCCAAGCCGCCCCCGGCAGCTTCAGCCTAATGATGTGTCGCGCCATCCAGAGCGCCCTCGGGGAGGGTTTCAGCAGGCTGGGGTGAGGTATGTCGATCGTGACGATCGCGCGCACACGCTGGGGCTCCAGAGCCGCGGCAACATACGTGAGCAGTGCGCCCCAGTCGTGTCCCACGAGCACGGCCCGCTCAATCCCCAGGGCATCGAGCAGCGCCAGCGCATCGCGTCCGAGCGTCTCCGGGTCGTATGGGCGGCCGGAGACGATTGTCTCCTCGCGATAGCCCCGCAGCCAAGGGACCGTGACGCGCCACCCCGCGCCCACAAGGACCTCGGCGACCTCGGACCACGAGAACGGTGTGTCGGGGAAGCCGTGCAGGAGCACGACGTCCGGCCCCTCCCCCATCTGCGAGCAGACGAAGCGCTGCCTCTCGTGCGCGACCGTCTGAAAC
>JBOGYB010000537.1:0-1614 GCA_050696555.1 Solirubrobacteraceae bacterium
TTGCGAGCGCCGCGGCGGAAACGATGGTGCCGGTGAACAAGGTGGGATTGCCGCTGCAGCCACTGCCCCCCGCCGTACCCGACACGGGCTTTGACCGTGTGCCGATACCGAGCGAGCTCCCCCCGGGCGCCACCATCCCGCGCCCGCACGGCACGTAGGCGGTCGCGCCCGCGAGAGCCTAGAGGGCGCGCGAAGGGAGCGGTTAGGTCCGCAAGGGGCGTACCGCGATCGTCATGCGCGTGAGCGCACACGTGCGCCCCTCGTCATCGGTGATCGTGACGTCCCACATCCAGGTGGTGCGACCGCGGTGAAGGCGCGTGGCGTGTGCGTGCACCGTTCCCACCGTGATGGGGCGCAGGAAGTTAGTGTTGTTGGACATCCCCATCGCCACGTTCCCGTCGGGGAGGACCGCAAGGCCGGTAGCCACCGAGGAGATGGACTCGGCGATCGAGGCGTACAACCCACCGTGCACGAGCCCCGCGGGCTGCTTGTGATCGTCGCGCACCACCACCCGCGCACGTACCTCGGTGTCTGAGACCTCCAGGAGCTCGAGGCCGTAGAGACGGTCGAAACCGTGCAGGGCGGCGTTGATATCGGCGACTGCCGGCATGGCCATCGGCGCGCCACGATAGCCTAAGCCCTGTCGCGAGCGTCCCAAGGGGCTCGCGAAGTGGACATGACAGACCTCGACTCACTCCCACCCGACCAGCGTGCCGTGCTGTCGCTCGTACTCGACCGCGGCAAGAGCTACGGGGAGGTGGCGGAGATGCTGGGTATTCCCGAGAGCGCGGTGAGAGACCGTGCGCACGGTGCGCTCGACGCACTCGGCGGCGGGCCTTCCCGAGCAGACGCCCCACGCTCTACCCCCTCGACCCCCGCCGCTACGTCGAGCGCCCCCACCGTCCCGGGCCCGCGCCCGCCACTTGCACGCGTTTCAGGCGCAGGGCGCTCCCCCACAGGCTCTCGCTTGGGCGGGGCGCTGCTACTCGGGGGAATTGTCGTGGCGGTGGTCGTGGCGGTGATCCTCATAACGAGTGGGAGCGGCGGGAAATCGTCGGGCAGTGGCGCCTCGACCTCCAGCTCGACCACGGGTACCCACACGACCTCCACCTCGACGTCCGCCTCCAGCGGCGCGAAGCCGAAAATCGACAAGAAGATCACGCTCGCAGCGGTCGAACCTTCGCTGAAAGCGAGCGGGGAAGCGTATGTGCTCTCGGAGGGCAAGCGTCGTGCCTTCTACGTCACAGCGCGCGGCCTCCCCCCCTCCCAGGGCTTCTTCTACGCGGTGTGGCTCTACAACTCGCCCTCCTCCTCCGCCCCGCTGGGGCGCTCTCCCACGGTGGGCGCCGACGGCAAGCTGGAAGGCGGCGGGCCACTGCCCTCAAACGCACGCGACTACGCCAAGATAGTGGTCTCGCGCGAGACCTCCACACACGCCACCCGCCCCACCCAGATCGTCCTGAGCGGCGACTTCGCGCTTCGCTAAACCAACCTCTCGTCGCCGGGCCGCAAGCGGACCGCCAGACCCCCTATTTTCGCTCATCGACGGGCCGCCGCAAGCAGACCGCCAAACCTCCTATTTTCGCTCATCGACGGGCCGCCGCAGGCGGACCG
>JBOGYB010000538.1:0-1613 GCA_050696555.1 Solirubrobacteraceae bacterium
GTGTTACCGAGCACCTGCTCAGCCTCGCTCTGGTTGTTGGACACGATCTTCACATCCACGTTCACGTGGCCCGTGGGAACCCCGGGGATAGTCGAATTCGAGAAGTGGGGATTGCGCACGAGTGCGAATGACTTGTTGGGCACCACATTCGTGATCTCATATGGCCCCACGCCGGGCGGGGGGTTGTTCGTGAGGCTTTTCATCGGTGTCCCACCGGGGACGAGCCCTACCGCCGGGAAGGCGAGCACGTTTGCGAACGGACCGTACGGAGCCACGAGCTTGATCGTGATCTTGCCGGTGGTGTCATCGGTTTGGATGCCGGAGATGGAGGACGCCTTGCCTTGGTCGAAGGCTTCTCCACCGACGATGTTTTCGGTGAGCATTTCCTTGTTGCCCCAGCCGAGCTTAATCGTGCGCTTGACCGTGTAGGCGAAGTCGGATGCCTTCACCGGGGCACCGTTCGAGTAGACGAGCCCTTTGCGCAGTGTGAAGGTGTAGGTCTTGCCGTCTTTTGAAACTACGGGGAGGCTTTCCGCTACGCCCGGGATCAGCTTCGCGCCGGCTTCCCCGGCGGCGTGCGCATAGGTGAGCAGACCGGTATACGTGATCCAAGTCGCCTCGTAAGACTGGGTGGTGGCGCCCAACCCGGGGTCGAGCGATTCCGGGGGGGTACCCATCAACACCGTAACGGGACCCGTTCCACTGCTGGTCGAGGAGCTCCCGCAGGCGCCCACACCGACCGCCAGGGCAAGCGTGAGCGATATCCAAGTCAGCGCTCGAAGCGTGCTAGACACGTGTATTCCCCCTCCTCGCCGACCCGCGAGTGTTCGTAATGAGTGTCACTAAGTACATGGTTCGACAACCCTTGTCGGCACCCTTTCGCGAAACCTGAAGCATTCGGATGAGCGCGGGACGCGCTCGCGGCGTCCCGCTGGGCGGATGGGGCAGTATGGCGATGCGCATGGACGCCACGGAGGGCCCCTATTTTGCGCTCGCACCCCTTGCAAACCGGGGCGCAATCGCGCAAGCAGGCTAACCTTGGGGCCATGCCCGCCCAGGCTTATGCAGGCAAGGAGTGCGTGTGCCAGCTGCGTAAGGGGATCTGCGACCAGAGCTGCGTCGCGGACATGCTCTCCACGCCCTTTTACATCGCCTGCCTGAAGCTCAGAGAGCGTCGCTGCGTGGTGGTAGGGGGCGGTGAGATCGGCTTGGAGAAGGTCGAAGGGCTGCTGGCGTGCGACGGTGAGGTGACCCTGATCGCACCCGAGGCCGACCCGGAGCTCGTGCGCTACGCAGAGGAGGGATCGATCCGCTGGGAGCGGCGCCCCTACGCCGGGGCGACCGACCTGGAGGGGGTGTTCATGGTCATCGCCGCCACCAACGACACGGATGTGAACATCGCCGTGTACGACGACGCGGAGCGCCGCGCGATGCTCGTGAACGTCGTCGACGTGCCACCTCTGTGCAATTTCATCCTCCCCGCCATTGTCCGCACCGGGCCGCTCGCAATCGCTATCTCCACCGCGGGCGCTTCGCCGGCTCTAGCCAAGCGCATCAAGCGCGAGATAGCAGAGCAGTTCGGCGAGACCTACGCTCAGCTCGCCGTCCTGCTC
>JBOGYB010000539.1:0-1595 GCA_050696555.1 Solirubrobacteraceae bacterium
GTCTTGGTTCGGAGCGTGCCGCATGAGGGGTCACGGTGTAGCTACTGCAAAGCGCTCTTTACAGCTGCTTTCCAGTAGCGAGCGGCCAATATTCCGCTTCACGACTACGACGAATAGACCGTATGCACGGGTCAGGTGCATGGAGTGTGGCTGGGAAGAGACAGGCAGCAGCCCGCACCTCGTATATCCGAAGGCTGACGAGTACGTCTGTTCGGCGTCGAGGGGTCAGAGGAGACACGGATGAGCTACGACTCTGCCGAAGATTCGACGCTGCGGTATGTACTCCGATGGTCACGCTGGGGCTGTGGGGTTCTAGTCACGTTGATCTTGTATCCGCCTCATTGCGTGATGGGCCACCGCGACATCGCCACGACCCAGCGCTACCTCGACTACGCGCCAAACGAGCGCGAGGTTGAGATGGTGGATCGCGCGTTCGGGGGTCCGGTGCTGTAGATAATCTTGAGTACAAATGTCGTCAGAGGTTGACCATGAGACGAGCCGCCGGTGCCCGGCATGAGCGGATCGGCTATGAGCAAGCGCCCGATCCTGGCTGAGACATGGACGCCCGAGGGCACGCGAGTAGTGCTATTCGAGGACACCTGGCTCCGCCACATCTTGCTCCCCCAACAGGGGCATCCCGAGCTTGAGCCTTATCTCGCCACCGTTCTCGCCGTTCTTCCCGACCCCGATCATCGCGAGCCCGACCCGCGCCCTTCGCGCGAGCGCTTTTTCAAGCAAGACGTCGGACCTAGCATGTGGCTTATGGTGGTCGTAGACTCTGAAAGTGAGCCGCCACGCATCGTGACCGCTCTCGACTACGGACACGGAGAATCACCAAGCGGATGGACAACATGAAGGTCAAGATCGACGATCTAGTATTCGAGCGCGCCAACTACGATGCGGACGGCGACGTGCTCTACCTCACGCGGGGCGAGTCGAACATGGCTGCCGATGCTGTTCTTACGCCCGAGGGTCACGGTGTCCGCTACGGCCCTGACGGCGATGTGATCGGTGTGACGATCATCAATGCTAGGTGGCTGCTGGAGCGCGACGGGCACCTTACAATCACGGTGCCACACTCGGTTCGGGTGGAGGCGGGGGAGTTGGCCGCAGCGTTCGGTTAGACGTTGGTCGAGAGTTCAGGCTCGAAGCCCGCCCGACCGGGGGTTAAGCTCCGTTCGTGTTCGTTGTTGCTGTATCTGCGTCTAGCAACACTGTCGCTATTGCCGCGCTCTTTGTGGCTGCTCTCGTCGGCTTTGGAGGCCCGCTGATCCAGAGCAGGGCGGTGGACAAGCGCCAGCAAAAGGCTCTTGAGGCAGCCAAAGATGATCTTGAGGTTCGTCTGGCCGCCGAGTCCACCACGCTTGGATCAAACGCTGGCCGCAGAGCATCGGAGGGTACGGTATGAGCGCGAGCGCGACTGTGGGCCAGTCGTCAGGATCGCGCTCGGCGATGCGTTTCTCAGCCTCCGCCTGCTGGCCTTCGTAGTCGGTGGTGGGCTTCCATTTGATCGGCATGACCTGGAGGGCGGCAAGCAGTTGAGCTTCATCAAGCCCGCGCTTGGCGGCGAGGCGCGGGAGATGCCGCGCGATCTC
>JBOGYB010000540.1:0-1591 GCA_050696555.1 Solirubrobacteraceae bacterium
ACGCGGGGTTCTCCGATCCGACCTTCATCCCCAACGTCGGCGACCTGGCGCAGGGGGCGGTCAACCGCAGCGCCTGGGACATCGGCAAGCCGGGCAGCAACAGCTACATCATCAACCAGATGTTCAGGGCCAAGTACGGCCGCGACCTCGACGACACCAGCGCGCGCTGGCTGCAGGGCTTCTTCACGCTGGCCGACGCGATCAACCGCGCCGGCTCGACCGAGCCGGCGAAGATCCAGGCGGCGCTCAAGGCGACCGATCTCAAGCCCGCGCAGCTGATGATCGGCTACCACGGCGTCAAGTTCGACCCGACCGGGCAAAACACGCTCTCGGCGACTTATCTCATACAGCTGCAGGGCAAGCACTACGTCTCGGTGTGGCCGGAGAATCGCGCCACGGCGAACCTCGAGTGGCCCATGAAGGGCTGGCACTAGTGTCTCGTAACGTAAGTCATGTTAACATTGTCGGCCATGTACACTCCCGGAGGGAAGGTCATGGCCAACCACGCGAGACCGATCGAGTTGGAAGCGGCTGATCGGATGGAATTGGAGCGGCTTCAGCGTTCGTCCTCGTCCCCGGCGGGTCTGAACCGACGTGCGCGTGCTGTGCTGCTGATGGCCGAGGAGGTCGCGGGTGCCGAAGTCGCGCGGCTCACCGGGTACACCCCGATTCAAGTGAGCCGCATTCGAAGGCGCTTTGCCGAAGAGGGGGTCCTCGGGCTGACCGATCGCCCACGATCCGGACGCCCGCTTCAGCTGAGCGAGGCCAAGCGCGCCCGAGTCGTCGCCCTCACGCTGAAGAGTCCACCCAAAGGTCTGACGCATTGGAGCACTCGCGAGGTCGCCGAGCGGGCCGCCGTGTCCCACACCACGGTTCACCGGATCTGGAAGGCCCATGCCCTGCAACCCCATCGCGTGGAGACCTTCAAGTTCACCACCGATCCGGATGCCGAGTCGAAGATCCGCGATGTGGTCGGGCTGTACCTCAACCCGCCCATCAACGCGGTGGTCCTGAGCCTGGATGAGAAGACACAGATTCAAGCTCTGGAGCGCACCCAGCCGATGTTGCCGTTGCGGCCGAATTTGCCCGCGCGCCAGACCCACGACTACCGGCGCCACGGGCTGACGAGTCTCTACGCGGCGCTCGAAGTCGCCTCCGGCAAGGTGCTCGGAGAATGCTCCGAGCGACATACCGCAGCAGATTTCCTGCGCTTCCTGAGGCTGCTGAACCGGCGCTATCGCGGACGTGAATTGCACGTGATCCTCGACAACTCCTCCACGCACTCCACCCCCGAGGTCCGCCAGTGGCTCGAGGCCCATCCCAATATCCGCTTCCACTTCACGCCCACCGGCGCCTCCTGGCTGAACATGATCGAAGCGTGGTTTGGAATCCTGACGCGCAAGTCGGTACGCCGCGGTTCCTTTGACTCCGTCAAAGGCCTCATCCGGCACATCAGCGACTACATCGAGCACTGGAACGCGCACCCCACGCCCTTCGTGTGGACCAAAGAACCCGCCGAAATCATCCGCAAAGCCCTCAGGCGTGGGCGTTAACATGACTTCGAGTACGGGACACTAGCGAGTAGCGAGAC
>JBOGYB010000541.1:0-1588 GCA_050696555.1 Solirubrobacteraceae bacterium
GGACGAGCCGGTCGCAGCTAAGGGGAGCGCGGAGGAGAAGCCTGCCGCCAAGAAGCCCGCCGCGAGCAAGACTGTCGCCAAGAAGGAGCCCGTGGCCGAGAAGGTAAGTGACACCAAGGCCGATAAGCAAGCTCCCGCCAAGGCCGAGAAGCCTGAGAGCGCGGCACCCCGCGATGTGCAAGCCCCCTCACCCGTGCGCCGTAAGGTGGTGCGCGCCCAGGCGCGCTACGTACGCACCTCCGCGCGCAAGGCGCGCATGGTGTGCGGGCACCTGCGAGGCAAGTCCGTTCCCGAGGCACGCGCTATCCTCGCTTTCACCCCTCGTGAGGTGGCCCGCGACTGGAGCAAGCTGCTGGAGTCGGCTGTGGCCAACGCGGAGAACAACCACGAGTTGGTCGAGGATGACCTGTTCGTGCGGGAGGCGTACGCCGACGAGGGACCCACCATCAAGCGCTTTCGGCCGCGCGCGCAGGGAAGGGCAACGCCGATACGCAAGCGCACCAGCCATCTGACGATCACGCTCACGCCCAAGCCGTAGGCGGCGGGCAAGGACAACGAGACAGGACTTCGAGAGAAAACATGGGTCAAAAGGTTCATCCAGAGGCAATGCGCGTGGGTTACATCCACGACTGGAAGTCCAACTGGTTCAACGAGCGTAACTTCGCCGAGTATCTGGCCGAGGACATCAAGATCCGCGAGCACATCGTGGACAAGCTCGCCCATGCCGGGCTCTCGGATATCACGATCCGCAAGGACTCCAACGAGCTCGAGGTCAACATTCACACGGCTCGACCGGGCATCGTGATCGGCAAGTCGGGCGCCGAAGTGGATGCGCTGCGTCGCGACCTGCACCGCATGACCTCCAAGCAGATCAAGGTCAACATCCTCGAGATCAAGCGTCCCGAGCTCGACGCAAAGCTTGTCGCACAGTCGATTGCAGAGCAGCTCCAGAACCGCGTGGCGTTCCGTCGTGCCATGAAGCGCGCGCTCACAAGTGCGATGCGCTCAGGCGCCAAGGGCGTCAAGGTGCAGGTCTCCGGACGACTCGGTGGCGCGGAGATGGCCCGTACCGAGAGCTATTCCGACGGGCGTGTCCCGCTGCACACGATGCGCGCCGACATCGACTACGGCTTCTACGAGGCCCGTACCACCTTCGGGCGCATTGGCGTGAAGTGCTGGGTCAACAAGGGCGAGATCATGCCCGAGGGTTACACCGGTGCCGATCTCACCGACATGAGCGCGCCCCCGCCGCCGAGTAGCGACCGCGAAGGTCGCGGCGGGGGCAGAGACGGACGCGACGGACGCGGACGTGGGCGCGGTGGGCCCGGCGGCGGTCGTGGCGGCCCGGGTGGCGGCAGAGGTCCCGGCGGCGGACGTGGCCCCGGGGGGGCGGGTTCCGGGTCCGGCGGTCGTGGTGGGCCGGGTGGTGGACGTGGCCCAGGCGGTGGCGGCAGAGGTCCTGGTGGTGGCGGTCGGGGCGGCTTCTCCGGACCCGGAGGCGCTCGCTGATGCTCTCCCCCAAGCGTGTAAAGCACCGCAAGCAGCACCGTGGCCGTCGCCGCGGGCTCTCGCGTGGTCAGGTGAAGGT
>JBOGYB010000542.1:0-1586 GCA_050696555.1 Solirubrobacteraceae bacterium
GGTGGAGTGGGTGGGACAGGTGTATCCGGCAAGGCGGGGACCTAAGCGGGGTCTCCGGCGAGGACCAGAATGCCATTCATCACGCAAATGCTAACGATCAGAATCTTTCTCTGTATGCCGGCGTTTGGGGCGCGCGGACTTTAGGTAGTTTTGTGCGGCTTAGACCGACGTGCGATCAGGTAAGGAGCCGGTCGGCGAAGAACGAGAGGATCTCATCGCGGGCTGCCATCGTCGGCTGGCCGGCTTCGTCTATGAGGTGGGCTGTAACGACACTGTGAGGGCTTGCCACCACGTCTTTGAAGAACGGTGGAGGGTCGGTGTTGGCCGCGCTATCGGGAAGCACACGCCCGATGAAGCGCTCGCCCAGCGCCTCGGAATATGCGGCGAAGCGCTGCGCTCCGCAGAAGCTATCTCCCGCAAAGCGGTATGCAAGGACCGTGAGATCGTCTTGGTCGAGGCGCTTCTGCACGGCGGCAAGCTCCTCGGGGGCGATCTCGAGCCCGGCGGGATCGTCCAGAGGGAGCGAAGGTTGAGAGAGGACCGGCGCGAGCATCGCGGGCTCGAGCATCATCGTCAGCGCGAAGTTGCCGGTGAAGCACATCCCGATGGCCCCCACACCTGGACCACCGCACTCCCCATGGGCGAGCCGCGCGAGTGAGCGCAGCCAGACGGTCACCGGGCTCGACTCGTTGGCAGCGAAAGCACGGAACTCGGCGCTGACGCACACCCGTCGGAAGATCGCCACGCCCTCCTCAACACCGGGTACCGCTCCGTCGCGGCCGAAGAGGGAGGGCATGTATATGGTGAACCCCGCGTCCCTGACCCAGCGAGCGAAGCGCGCGACTTGCGGACTGATGCCAGGCATCTCGGTCATGACGATTACGGCTGGCCCGCTACCCGCGACATGCACCACCTTCGTGGTGCCGTCGAGCGCGATCGGGCGCGAATCGAAGTCCTCGAGTGGGTCGTCCTCGCTCATGCTGCGACTCGGCACCTTCACGACCCCTTTCCGGTTCGCGATTCTGTTCGCGCCAGGCTATACGGATCGGTCTGCCGAGTTGTCCTTCGGTTTCCAGCCGAAGGGATTGGTCGTGTCGTGAATTCTGTCGACGTTGTTTGACACCGCATAGAAGACGGTGGAGCGCCCTGGCTTGGGCTCGTGGGTCAGACACGCATCGATAGCGCTCAGGAGATCACCGTGACTGAGCCAGGTCGCCGTCTGTCCTGCTCCCCCCTTCACAGAGTTGTCTCGCGTCACGCCGCCAAACCGCACACCGACGAACTCAAAGCCGAATTGCTTTGAGAGGACTTTGCCCACCTCCTCCTCGATGAGCTTGTACACCCCGTATGGCGTCGCCGGGTTGTAACTGCCCGGCACGGTAAGTGGCTCAACCGCGGCTGGATCGCGATGTTTGTCGGCGTGCACGGAGCTCGCCACTATTAGACGTTTCACCCCTGCTTTCACAACTGCCGTGAAGACGTTGACATCTATCTGCACATTTTGTGGATAGATGCGCATACGCCGCTCGACAGGGTCGGCTGGGGAAAATCTCCGGGCAAGATGGATAACGGTGTCGACGCCGGCC
>JBOGYB010000543.1:0-1585 GCA_050696555.1 Solirubrobacteraceae bacterium
TATTGGCTGTACGCTGCTCGACCACTCCCACGCCACGGTGTGAATGCGTACCGAGACGCGGACCGGACAGGTGCGGTGCTACCGGGCCAGCGTGCACTGGTGTCCTGCAACGCGCCTGGTCAGCGCGCCGATCCGCACCAACTCGTTGTTCCGGAGTGGGTTGCTCAGAAATGCTCGCAGGTTCGCCGTCTTCGAAGTTTGGCGTATTCGCGCCCGTGGTTGCGTCGCCTCACCATCGTGGCCGCCTCGATCGCAGTTCAGACAGCGCCGTGGTGCGGTCGACAGCCTTCATCCACGTGCAGCGTCCCGGCGTCATGTAGGCGACATGTGATCATCTGCACGAGCGCGCCTGAGTTGCTCATGGGGGGGATGGCGCGATGAGTCGCGAGCGCAGCCGCAACGGTCGCTCGTGGCAGGCCAGGGTGTGGGCGCGTATCGCGCTCGATCGGCTGCGCCGATCGGGATGGTCACGCGGGTCCAACTCGAATATCGTGATCCCTCGCGGAGGGAACATGAGCGATGGGTCTCGTGGTGAGTCGGCTGTAGCACTCGAACGCCCGGTTCGGATCCGGCGGCCATGGCTCCGCCGACTGCTGCGGTTAGCGATCGCTTGCCTGGGTGTGGCGATCGTCGCGGAGATATCCGATATCAGCCTGCTCGATCGAGGGCGCGAGTGCACCGCTGCGGTACGGGGCGAACGACAGGACGCCGTGGTGGTTTGTCAGCGCGCCTATCAGGACAACCAGGATCCTGTGATCGGCGTTCTGCTGGCAAAGGCCAAGTACGCGGCGGGCGACAAGGCCACCGCCGAGTGGCTTGCGAGGCAGTTAGTGAGAACGTCGCAGCGGTCCGACGCGCTCCATATCCTCGGGCAGCTTGCGCATGCGAACAACAAGGATGACGAGGCTGTGACCGCCTTCGAACAGGCACGTCAGCTGCATAGCCTGGAGCACAGGCCGTGGGAGGTCGCGGACGACGCCTGGTCGCTCGCCTTGATCCGAGCACGCCGCAACGAGTTCGCAGAGGCGCTGCAGCTGGCTGATGAGTGCATCAAGCAAGCCCAACTCGCTGGTGATCCGCTCTTGCAGAGGCGCGGCCACCTCACCGCAGCCAAGACATTGATTCGAGTCGGTTACTGGCATGCCGCAGAGAAGGAGCTCGATGATGCAAGCCTGGTGGCCACTACCAACACAGGACGCGCTGATGTTGAATATCAGCGCGCCAGTTTCTACCAGGAGCAGGGTGAGCATCACCAGGCGCGCGCGCATTTTGAGAAGGCACTGCGATATAACGAGGGCTCGCAAGACAGCTTGTGGACGCTCAACACGGAACTCAACCTCGCGTACTCGCTCGCCGAGGAGGGTCGGCTTGGCGACGCGCAAGCCCGCCTCGCCGAGGCGGCGCTCCTCGATTCCGGGCATGACAAGGAGCCCGAACGCGCCTGGGTGGCTGCCCGGATCGCCTACCGGCAGCACGATCTGGTCAGCGCTGCCTCGCTGATCGAGAAGTATTTCAAGCTGGTCAGTGCGGATGAGTCGGTCGATCGAGATGACCAGATCGATGTTGCGACCCTTGGGGCCCGGAT
>JBOGYB010000544.1:0-1581 GCA_050696555.1 Solirubrobacteraceae bacterium
GACCCGAGAGGCGCGTGGAGAGGGCGAAGGCGACGGAGGTCATCGGGGGCCACTTGAAGGTGGCGTACCGTTCGCCCGCGAGCATCCGGTTGGCGTTCGCCACGTACCCGTTCTCGTCCGCGGAGAGGTGGGTGTTGCTGCCGATCGCCACTCCCCGCGCGACCCCACCCGCGACGATCGCCACCACGATCAGCCCGAGTGCGAGCGCCTCCGATCTTCCCTGCAAGAGTCTCAAGCTCAACTTTACCTTTTGGTCTATACTAAAAGCCGCAGCATCGCAGCACCAGGCAGTTCCTGTCCTTGAATCCTTGCGCAAGAGGAGATCGCCCGCGATGGACACCTTCCCCGACCTCGGCTCGATGACCGACAGCGAGCTCAAGGAGGTCATCCGTGAGCTCACCGAGGAAGAGATGGAGATCTCCTACAAGCGGCGGTTGCTGCACGGCAAGATCGACATCCTGCGCGCCGAGCTGGTGAGCCGTTTGCGCGAGCAGCACAAGGGTGGCGAGACGTCGATTTCCGGCGATGACGTGAAGCGGCTCACCGACATCCTCGCCAACCGAGCGGGGGGAGCCTCGGCCGACGAGGTGTAGGCCGGGGTGTGAGCGATGGCATTGCACTGCTCGGAGTGCGGTTTTGTAGGCGACGAGGGCGCCAACTACTGTCAGCGTTGTGGCGCGCTGCTGCCGCGTGGGGAGGGTCCGGGTGGGGAGCCGGTGACCGCCACCTACCGCATCGACGACGCGGGAGAGCTGGTGCCGGTGGAGCTCGACGAGGCCGCCGCGCATGGGCCCGCGCTGGTGATCAGGGCCGGAGGGGGCAGGGCGGGGGAGAGTTTCGCGGTGGAGGGGGAGCGCATGACGATCGGGAGGCGTCCCGATTGCGACGTCTTCCTCGACGATGTCACGGTTTCGCGGGACCACGCGTTGCTCGTGCAACGCGGCGACAGCTGGTACCTGGACGACTGCGGGTCGCTCAACGGTACGTACGTGAACCGCTCGCGGATCGAGTCGCAACAGCTGCAGGAGGGGGATGAGGTGCAGATCGGCAAGTACAAGCTCACCTACCACGCGCGCTGATGGCTACGGCTCCGCAAACACAGCCACGCCAGGGGGAGGGGGACCTCGCCGAGGTGTCCGTGCCGGAGAGCGATGGAGCGAAGGGGCGCCAGAAGGCGCTCACGATAGGCGCCGTGTGCAAGGCGTTGGTGCAGGAATTCCCCGACATCTCGATCTCGAAGATCCGTTATCTGGAGGATCAGAAGCTGCTCACCCCCAGGCGCACCCCGGGGGGGTACAGGCTCTACACGCAGAGCGATGTGGCGCGGTTGCGCACGATCTTGCGGATGCAGCGCGACGAGTTTCTGCCGCTACGGGTCATCCGTCAGGAGCTCGCCGCGGGGCGCACCGACGAGACGCAGATACCCCGCCCTGCGCACGAGGGAGGAAAGCGTGTGTGGCGCACGAGCATGAGCGTACGCGAGGGCACCGGCGCGCTCTACACGCTCGAAGACGTGCTCGAGGAGAGCGGCGCGGAGGAGAAGTTGGTGCGGGAGCTCGAAGAGTATGGGGTCCTCAAAGG
>JBOGYB010000545.1:0-1564 GCA_050696555.1 Solirubrobacteraceae bacterium
GTAGAAGACCCCCGGCGCATACTGCTCGTCGGATTCCTTGCCTCCCGGGTACAGCGCGCGGTATGAAAAAGCTCTGTTGATGGCGGCGCCCCCGATCAACACCGGGTACTCCATTCCCTTGGAGTGCAGCTCCTGGATGCACGCGGGCATCTGCTTCGAGGTGGAAACGAGCAGTGCGCTCAACCCGATCGCGGTGGCTTCGTGCTCCTGGGCAGCGTCGAGGATCGTCTGGATCGGCACTTGCTTGCCGAGGTCCACCACGGTGTAGCCGTTGTTCGTGAGGATCGTGTTCACAAGCGACTTGCCGATGTCGTGCACGTCGCCGAACACGGTCGCGAGCACCACAGTGCCCTTCGTGTACCCCTCGATCTTGTCGAGGTAGTTCTCGAGGCGAGCCACAGCCTTCTTCATCACCTCTGCCGATTGCAGCACGAACGGGAGGATCAGTTCCCCGGCGCCGAACTTGTCGCCCACCTCCTTCATCGCCGGCAACAGCACGTCGTTGAGCGTCGGCACCGCGCCGATCTTCTCCACCGAGGCATCGATCCAGTCCTCAACGCCCTCCTTGCGACGGCGCAGGATGTGGAAGTGAAGCGCCTCCTCGGGCTCCATCCCCTCAGTGGGGTTGGAGGCCGTCTGGGACTCCTCCTCGCCCTTTGACTCGAAGTGCGCGATGAACTTCTCCAGCGCGTCCTCGCGGCGGTTGAACACGAGGTCGTCGGCGAGCTCGCGCTCCTGCTCCGTTATCTCCGAGTAGGGGGTTATGTGGTTGGGGTTAACCATCGCCAGGTCCAACCCCGCCTCCACGCAGTGATGTAGGAAGACTGAGTTCAGTACGGCGCGTGCTCCTGGGGAGACGCCGAAGGACACGTTCGACACGCCGAGCGAGGTCTTCACGCCAGGGATCTCCGCTTTGATGCGCCTGATGCCCTCGATCGTCTCCACCGCCGAGGGTCGCCACTCCTCGTCGCCGGTTGTGAGCGTGAAGGTGAGGCAGTCGAAGATCAGAACCTCTGGGTCGAGACCGTGCTCCTCGCAGCAGAGATCGCGGATGCGCTGTGCGATCTCCACCTTGCGCTGGGCGGTCTTTGCCATCCCCACCTCGTCGATGGTGAGCGCGATCAGCGCCGCACCGTGGGCGAGCGCCGCCGGCACGACGCGGTCGAGCTTTTCGCGCCCCGCCTCGAGGTTCACCGAATTGACAATCGCGCGGCCGGGTATCTGCTCCAGGGCGCGTTCGATCACCTCCGGCTCGGTCGAGTCGATCTGGATCGGAGGCTCCTGGGTGAGCGAGATGCGCTTGGCCAACTGCCGCATCTGCTCGTCCTCGTCGCTGCGCTCGGTGAGCGCCACACACAGGTCGAGCACATGCGCCCCGCCTGCCACCTGGTCCTCGGCTATCTGCACCAACCCGTCGTAGTCCTCGGCAAGCAGCAGCTCCTTTGCCTTGCGCGATCCTTGGGCATTGACACGCTCGCCCACCATTGTGGGATGGGGCTCCTGGACGAGCGGGGTGGCGGCGATCATCGAGGAGAGATGTGGGACGCGGCGTGCAGGACGTGGC
>JBOGYB010000546.1:0-1554 GCA_050696555.1 Solirubrobacteraceae bacterium
GTCCACGCCGGCTATCCCCTCAACGCCTGTGGCCGCCGACGCCGCCAAGTGCGCCGCGCCCAGACCGTCGCCGGACTCCGGCGCCATCGCGTCGGCCGCGCTCCCCGCCGCGACGCGCAACCCCTCGACCTGTCGCAGGCGTTCGCGTCTTTGCAGCAGCACACGATGCTCCTCCTCGTCGGGAGCCGCCTCCTCGATCTCCGAGAGCTCGTGCTCGAGCAACTCGAGCTCCAGCTCTCGCGCCCGCGCCAGCTCCCCCAACCGCTCGATCTCGCCCTCCAACCTGTGCGTCTCGCGATAGGCATCCGCGCACGCACCCAGCCGCTGTGCGTGCTCCGAGCCGCACACCTCGTCGAGCATCTGAAGCTGAGAGCTCGCCAACACGAGCTTGCGGTGCTCGTGCTGGCCATAGAAGGACACAAGTCGCGACCCCAGCTCACGCAGATCAGCCACGGTCGCCGCACGCCCGTTCAGGTAGGCGCGCGTGGGTCCGTCGGCGCTCACGCGACGTCCCAGCACCAGCTCCTCGGGCTCGCCCGAGTCGCGCACGCTCGCGGGCAGACAGTCGGCGATCTCGCCCCGCATCGCCTCCGGCACCGCGAATGTGCCCTCTACATACGCCTCCTCGCAGCCAGGGCGCACGATGCGTGCGCGTGAACGCCCACCCATCAAGAGATCGAGAGCGTGCGCGAGCACCGTCTTCCCGGCCCCCGTCTCCCCTGTCAGCACGTTCAAACCAGGGGCGAACGAGAGCTCGGCTCGGTCGATAAGCAGCAGGTTCTCTACGCGCAACTCGCAAAGCACACGCACAGGTGTACCAGCGCACACCGACGGATCGCGCGGTTTCGTGCGTGAAAGTCCCCCAGAGGCCATAATCTGAGCTCATAACCACAGCGACCCGCCACTGATGGCGCTCGCACACCACATACCCCCCGGCATGGCCGCCAACTACCCCCAAGATCCCACTCCTCCACGCGCCCCGCGCGATCCGCTCTCCTCGACAGAGATCGCCGCACGTCTGGAGGAGGAGGTAAGCCGCGCAGCGCGCCACCGCACCCCCCTCAGCTGCCTGATCGTGAGTCTCGACGGAGTGGACGAGCTCGCCACCGCCCACGGTGACTCGATGCCCGCTCAAGCGCTTGCCTATCTTGCCGACGCGGTCGGCCGCCAGCTGCGCTGCTTTGACCGTGTCGGCCATGCCTCTCAGGGAGAGCTACTGGTCCTTCTCCCGGGTACCGATGAGCAGCGCGGCGAGATCGTCGCGCGCCGCACACTCTCAAGGCTCCACTCCATCAAGATCGAAGCTGAAGGACACCGCCGCCCGCTACGCGTCTCGATGGGTATCTGCGCTTGGCGCGAGGGCCTTACCGGTGAGCAACTGCTCTTCCACACACGTCTAGCCGCCCAGCGCCACAACTACCTTCAGCCGCACGCCGATGCACCAAGTGAGAGCCCGAGCACAGGCGCAACGGGGATGCGCCCGCCGCTACCCTCATAATCCCCGGCAGTGCTCTCCGGGTCCGAGTTGTGGTTGCTGCGCCTGATGGCCGATCG
>JBOGYB010000547.1:0-1541 GCA_050696555.1 Solirubrobacteraceae bacterium
CATGTAGATCATGCATTCCAGATCCGGTCGTGCGCACACGGTGGCGGTGGCGACACCGTGCTGGCCGGCGCCGGTCTCGGCGATGATGCGGTGCTTACCCATGCGCTTGGCCAGCAAAGCCTGGCCGAGGGCGTTGTTGAGCTTGTGGGAGCCGGTGTGGTTGAGGTCCTCACGCTTGAGGTAGATGGGTCGGCCTACACGCTCTGAGAGACGCTCGGCGCGGTAGAGCGGGGTTGGGCGTCCAGCGAAGTCGCGCAGCAGCAGCTCCAACTCGGTGCGGTAGCCGGGATCCTCGCGTGCGGCGGTCCACGCCAGCTCGAGCTCCGCGAGCGCGGGCATGAGCGTCTCCGGGACGTATTGGCCCCCGTATCGCCCGAAGCGATGCTCCACGCCTGCAGTGGGCGCGGCGGGAGCCCTGTCGTTTACGCTCACGCCGGTGACCCTATAGGCGGCGTCCCCTCCGCAAGCGGCTCCGAGTCAGACGTCGTCTGCCGCGTCTGCTCGGTATGTGCGGGCGGTGCGAACGCCGCACGGTCGACAGCGGCGAAAAAGCTGCGCAGCTTCTCCGGGTCCTTGATACCGGGTGCGAGCTCGGTGCCGCTGGCGGTATCCACCGCGAAAGGTCGCACACGCTCAACCGCCTCGCACACGTTGTGGGGGCCGAGCCCACCGCTGAGGATGAGTGGGACTTTCGAGCGCCTGCCCGCGAGCAACTTCCAGTCGAACGTCTCCCCCGTGCCGCCCCGCAAGCCCTCGCGACCAGGCGTGGTGGAGCGAGCGTCGAGCAGGTGAAAGTCGGTGTGGTAGCGGGAAGCATCGCGAATGTCACCGATGCCCGACACCTGCAGCGCCTTGACGACACGAGCGCCCGTACGGCGTGCGGCCTCGCCGCAGAACGACGGTCCCTCGTCGCCGTGGAGCTGCAGCAGGGTGAGGCCGAGCTGCTCGCTCACCCCCACGATCTCCTCCATAGGGGAGTTAACAAATACACCGCACAACTCGACCCGACGGCGCAGAGCATTGGTGATCACCTGCCCCTGGGCGAGCGAGCAGCGACGGGGGGAGGGTGCATAGAAGACCATACCTACCGCCCACGCTCCCAACTCGACCGCGAGCTCGGCGTCGGGGAGCCGCGTGATCCCGCAGATCTTCACCTGAGTCGGGGCATTAGACATGCCCCAACGGTAGCGTGCGAAGGGAGCCTCTTACCCTTCGGGGGTGTTGGCGCTCTTGATCGAGTTGGGCCGGCCGGTGAGCGTCACTTTGAGGGTCTTGTGTTCATAGCCCCCGCTGCCGTTGGCGCGAAGGACTTCGATGGAGATCGCGTCGCCCGGTTTCTTCGTGGAGATGAAGGTGGAGAGGTCCTCGGCGCTTGTGATCGTCTTACCGTCGGCCTTGACGATGATGTCACCGCCGACCGCCACCTTACCGCCGGGGGTTTGCGCTTCGAGATTGCCGGCCTTGATTCCCGCCTTGGCGGCGGGGGTGCCGGCTTCGACGGTCTCCACCAGCGCTCCGCTCTTCACGGGAAGGTTGAGAGC
>JBOGYB010000548.1:0-1536 GCA_050696555.1 Solirubrobacteraceae bacterium
GCGCAGCACCACCTGGCTGCGACGCCTTTACTACCGAGCCAGAAAACCGACCGAGCCCTGGCGAGAGGGCTTATCCGAAGCATCCGACTAGCGGCGAGCCGACGGTGCCGGCTTGCTCTACTCGGACTGCTCGCGCTCCTCTGCCGAGAGAGCATCGGGCTCCTGCGAGGTGGCTCCATCGAATGCCAATCCTTCCTGGACGCCCTGCGCATCGTTGTCCTCGCCGCTCTCCACCACTAGCGCGACAGCGCTCACCACGTCTTCTTCCTTGAGGTTCATCACGCGCACACCAGTGGCTGCACGGCCCT
Source organism: Solirubrobacteraceae bacterium (assembly GCA_050696555.1). Taxonomy (GTDB): domain Bacteria; phylum Actinomycetota; class Thermoleophilia; order Solirubrobacterales; family Solirubrobacteraceae; genus Palsa-744. The sequence goes on from JBOGYB010000548.1 coordinate 309, forward strand.
GTTGGGAGATGCCTGCGGCGGAAGTCCGCTGCACCATCCCTCCCACACTGATGAACACGAGCTCGTGGTGCTCTCGCACGACTAGCGCTCCGGCGAGGGCCCCCTTCTGCTCGGTGAGACCGATCGTCTTCACTCCCTTGGCACCGCGGTTGGTCTTACGGTACTGGCCGATCTGCGTGCGCTTGCCATACCCGTTCTCGGTCACCACGAGCAGATCCATGTCGTCGCGAGCGACGTCCATCGCGATCACTTCGTTGGGGTGAGCGAGATCTCCAGACGAAACGTCCATTCCACGCACACCGGTCGTGTCGCGTCCCATCGAGCGGGCGTCGGACCCGGCGAAACGCACGGTGAGACCCGCACGCGAGACCATGATGACCTCGTCGCCCTCGTCCACGGCACGCACCGCCAGTAGCTCGTCGTCGTCGCGGATGTTGATCGCGATGATCCCGTCGGCCTTGATCGGTGTGTTGTAGGCCAGTAGCTCGGTCTTCTTGATGGTGCCTTTGCGGGTCGCGAACACGAGGTACTTCGTCTCTGTGAAGTCGCGGGTGGAGAGCACCGCCTGCACCCGCTCCCCCTCGCGCAGAGGGAGCACGTTCACGAGCGCCCTCCCCTTGGCGGTGCGCGAGGCCTCGGGTAGCTCGTACACCTTCGAGCGGTACACCTTGCCGCGGTTGGTGAAGAACAGCAGGTAATCGTGGGTGGAGCAGATGAACAGGTGCTCGATGAAGTCCCCGTCCTTCATATCCATGCCGGTGATCCCCCGCCCCCCACGCTGCTGCTGGCGGTAGGTGGCGAGTGGCAGCGACTTGACGTAACCCGTGTTGGTGATCGTGATCACCATCTGCTGGTCGGCGATCAGGTCCTCGATGTCGATCTCGTCCTCGGAGTGGCTGAGCTCGGTGCGCCGCGGGTCGCCGAAGCGCTCTGAGATCTCACCGAGCTCCTCCTTGATGACCCCGAGCACACGGCTCTCGTCACCGAGGATCGCGCGCAGCTCGACGATCCGCTCGGTCACGTCTGCGTGCTCCTGCTTGATCGCGTCGGCCTCGAGCGCCGTGAGCTGGGAGAGGCGCAGGTCGAGGATCGCAGTTGCTTGGATCGCGCTCAGCTCGAAGCGCTCGACGAGCTGTTCGCGCGCGGCTTCACGATCGCGCGAAGCGCGGATCAGGTCGATGATCGCGTCGAGGTTGTCGAGCGCGATCAACAGCCCCTCGAGGATGTG
>JBOGYB010000549.1:0-1530 GCA_050696555.1 Solirubrobacteraceae bacterium
TCGCACGAGAGCGCCCTCGTGCTGCATGGACTTTCCGACGTCCTGCCAAACACAGTGCATCTTCTCGTCTCTCGCGAGCACCGGGGAGCCCGGGCGCCCAGCGGAGTGACCCTGCATACCGCTACCGCACCCATACCGGATGACGACATCACGACCCGTCACGGCATCCGCGCCACAACCCCGGCGAGGACGATCATCGACGCGGCACGCTCAGGCACCGCGCCAGAGCAGATCCAGATGGCTATCCGCCAGGCCCTCCAGGAAGGCCGCACCACGCCGGACCAGCTCGCCGAGCACGCCGAGCGAAACGGCGGACACGTCGCCGCACTCGTGAAGCAAACAACCGAGGAAGCTACCGCCGCGTGAAGTACGACACCGCCGAGGCATTCCGGGCCGCCCTTGACCAGCGCATACGCAACGAAGCGACCACGACCAGCCTGCCGGTGATGCGGCTACGCAAGCGCGTCGCCTTCGAGCGCTTCCTCGCCAGGCTCGCCGCCACGGAGCCGGGAAGCTGGGTGCTCAAGGGAGCATTCGCACTTGAGCTGCGACTCGGCGTGCGAACACGAATGACCAAGGACATCGACCTCGCGGGAGCCGACGACGAGCAGACCGCGACCGCAAGACTCATCGCCGCGCAGGCGATCGACCTCCACGACCACTTCAGCTTCGACGTAGCGCGCACAGCCGCGCTCGACCAGGCAGAAGCATTCCGAGCTGTCCGCTACAGCGTGACCGCCGAAGTCGCCGGACGACGCTTCGAGCAGTTCCCCGTAGACGTTGCGCTCAACGAGCAGCCGATCGCTTCGTCCGAACGACTGCCAATCCCGAGCCTCCTGGACTTCGCCGACATCCAGCCCATCAACATACCCGTGATCGCCCTGGAGCAGCACATCGCCGAGAAGGTCCACGCATACACCGCAACCTACGGACCACAAGAACAGCACAGCACCCGGATCAAGGATCTCATCGACATCCTCCTGATCGCCGACCTCGCCTCCCCACATGCTGATCGGCTACACACAAGCCTCACCACGACCTTCAGCACCCGCAAACGCCAGCCACTCCCCACCGCGCTCCCGCCGCCGCCTGCCTCGTGGGCAAACCCCTACGCTCGCGCCGCCGCCGATGTCGGGCTACCAACCGACCTCGGGACAGCGCACGCCGAAGCCGCCACCTTCCTCGACCCGCCCCTCACTGGCACCACCATAACCGGCCACTGGAACCCCACGCAGAAACGCTGGACTACGACCTGAACCAAGGTTACGGGCTCCCCATCCCGAGGCGCGCAGGGCCACCCTCGCTGCGCACCAAAAATCTTGCACAGACTACGGGTATGAAATATCGCCTGGGCCTCTGCTGTCCGATGGCGATCCTAAGGTCGCTTGACCGGGACAGGGGCTTCGTGGGAAGGACGCTTGTGGGCAGGCCGCCGTGCATCTGGGCTGCGAGCCCGTCAATGACTAGATGGCCGCCCCTGCGACTAGATGCACTGTGAGTGTGTGCACAGCAATTGCTGTGTCGTGAAGG
>JBOGYB010000550.1:0-1526 GCA_050696555.1 Solirubrobacteraceae bacterium
TGTCATAAGACAATCGTCTGCATGTTGGCGCGCGTCCTGAGCGGGTGAGTGCGTGGGCAAATGGCAACGACGCTGCCATCTTGCTCCCGGGGATTGGGCGCGCCGCGGGCCTCGAGATTGCCGAGCGGCTGCGGGCTTGCGTGGAGGACGCCAACCCCCACCGGCATCCACATCACGATCTCGGCCTGAGCGGGGGCACCGGCGGGGAGCTCGAGTACGACACCCTCTTCAAGGCCGCTGACGAGGCGCTGTACGAGGCTAAGTGGGGGGGCCGCAACCGTGTGGCCGTGGCGCCGTTGCCGTTCGGCGACGCCGATACCCCTATGAGCGCCGTCGACGAGAAGATACTGGCGTCGCTCGTCGAGTAGCAAACGACGCTCACCCGGCCATCGGCAGCAGAGTGTCGTGGCGACTACCCCGTGTCTCTCCCCCGGGTTGGCGACGCATAGTGAAGTAGGCTCGCGCCCATGTCTACTGGAGGCGAGTCGGTTGCCTCGAATGCCACGGCTCCCACGCGAGCCTCAGCGCTTGTCGAGCGCACCGCCTGGGCGCGTAACCTGGCGACGCCGGTGCGCGATTTCCTCGCCACCGAGACCGGCGGCGCCACCGTGCTGTTGGCGGCGATCGTTGCGGCATGGGTGTGGGCGAACTCACCCTGGTGGACCTCCTATCACTCCTTCTGGACGACGAAGCTGTCGATCGAGCTTGGCAAAGCCGGCATCTCGCAGGACCTGCGCCACTGGGTGAACAACGGGTTGATGACGTTCTTCTTCCTCGTCACGGGGCTGGAGGCGCGGCGGGAGATGGACATGGGGCAGTTGCGCGAGCGGCGTCGCATCGCGCTTCCGGCGATGGCGGCTGTCGGCGGGGTGGTGGGAGCGATCGTGCTCTACCTGGCGCTCAACGCGGGCCGCTCGGGAGCGCACGGGTGGGGCGTGGTCATGTCGACAGACACGGCGCTCGCGCTTGGGGTGTTGGCGCTGGTGGCGCCACGAGGGACGCGCCTTCGGGTGTACCTGCTCACGCTGGCGATCGCCGACGACGTGGTGGCGCTGCTCGTGATCGCCACCGCCTACACAACAGGTGTTTCCATGCTGGCGCTCGCGATCGCCGTAGGGCTGTTTGGGGGGATGCTCGCTTTGCGCTATCTCCCCCGCCTGTGGCGCCGTCGCTTGGCCCCGCTGCTCGGTGTGTGCTTGTGGGTAGCGCTGTTCGAATCGGGTGTGGACCCCGTTATCGGGGGGTTGGTGGTGGGATTGACGACGAGCGCCTACCCGCCCAAGCGCGAAGAGCTCGAGCAGGTGAGTGAGCTGACGCGCTCCTTCCGCGAGCAGCCCACGCCGGCGCTTGCGCGCTCGGCTCAGCTGGGACTCGCGTCCGTGATCTCTCCCAACGAGCGCTTGCAGCACCGCTTCCACCCGTGGACGAGCTTCGTGATCGTGCCGGTATTCGCACTCGCCAACGCCGGCATCCACATCAGCGGAGGGCTGATCTCCGGTGCGGTGACCTCTCGGGTGACGCTCGGC
>JBOGYB010000551.1:0-1521 GCA_050696555.1 Solirubrobacteraceae bacterium
AGTTGGGGGTGCTGCAACGCCTCTCAGAAGGCAAGGTGTATAAGCAGATCGCCCACGAGCTCACGCTCTCCACAAGCACGGTTCGTACTCATTTGCACAACATCTACGGCAAGCTCGGCGCCGTCGACCGCGCGCAGGCCGTTCTCATGGCCACAGAGCGCGGCTGGCTGTAGGGGTCTTCCACCACCTTATGTTTCGTCAGATCTCCCCCCTCAGTCAGGCTCGTTTTGCCCGACGCGTGTGGGGGTGGCTGGTGGGGACACCGGCGCACGGGCAGGTTGCGTAGCATCGCGCGTGCGCGATGATCTCGATCACCAGCAAGTCTCCCTATGCCGTGGTTGCACTCGCGGAGCTCGGTCGGGCCGGTGGCACCGAGCCCGTGCCGATCGGCGAGCTCGCGCGACGCCGCGACATGCCGGTGCAGTTCTTGGAGCAGTTGTTCGCCGTACTCCGCCGGGCCGGCGTCGTCAATTCGCAGCGTGGGGTGAAGGGGGGGTATCGCTTCGCCCGTGACCCCTCCGAGGTGACGGTGCTCGAGATCGTGGAGCTGCTCGACGGCCCACTCGGTCGCGACTCCGAGGGAGTTTTCGCTGATGCCTCCAAGGCAGCCCGCGACGTGCTTGCCGCCACCACCATCGCCGACGTCATCGAGCGTGAAGCACGCGAGAGGGGCGCGAGCATGTACCACATCTAAGCCGCCGCCCGGTACAGCGGAGGAGAGTTGGTGAGCACCCTCGCCCCGCGGGAGTAGATAGCCCATTATTGTCGTGGGGCAGATGGGCTCAATCCCGATCAACATTTCAGCGCTTGTGGGGGATACGCCAATCGTGCGGCTCACGAGGATGCTCCAGGGCACGCCCGTAGAGGACAGTGGGGTTGAGCTGTACGCCAAGCTCGAGGCGTTCAACCCGGGCGGCAGCGTGAAGGACCGCATCGGCGTGGCAATGATCGAGGCGGCAGAGGCCGAAGGGAAGATCGAGCCGAGTCGCACCACGATCGTGGAGGCCACGAGCGGCAACACTGGTATCGCGCTCGCCTTCGTGTGCGCGGCAAAGGGGTATGACCTCGTGCTCACGCTCCCTCAGGGGATGAGCCGCGAGCGGGAGATCCTGTTGAAGCTGTACGGCGCGAAGGTGGAGATCACCGAGTCGCTCGGGGGGATGGGGGAGGCGGTGCAAGCAGCCCAGGCGATGGCCCGCCAAGCCGACGTGTTCTTGCCCGATCAGTTCTCCAATCCCGCCAACCCGGAGGCCCATCGCCGCACTACCGGTCCCGAGATTGACAGGGCCCTGGAGGGCCGCGTGGATGTGCTCGTCGCCGGGGTGGGCACAGGTGGGACGATCACCGGTGTGGGGGAGTATCTGCGTGAGCGCAACCCACGACTCCACGTCGTAGCGGTGGAGCCGCACAGCTCGGCGGTGCTCTCAGGGGAGCGCCCGGGCCCGCACCGCATCCAGGGTATAGGCGCCGGATTCGTCCCTCCTGTGCTCAACCGCGAGATCATCGACGAGGTGATCGGGG
>JBOGYB010000552.1:0-1519 GCA_050696555.1 Solirubrobacteraceae bacterium
GGAGAACAGAGAGGCGATGCGCTCGGGGGCGTCGATCGCCACGGTCACGACCGGCACGTGGCGGCGCAGCGCGAGCAGACGGTCCCCGTGGGGGGAGTGGTCGCCGTGGAAGCCCCAGATGCCACGTAGCGAGGTAGCACCGGCCGCTCCTGCCGTGCGCAGGCGCCGCACGAGCTCAAGGTAGACGGAGCGGTTCTCGTGTCTTGCCGCCTCGGAGGTCACGATCGTGAGCTTCTGGAGGGTCTGTTTGCCTCGCTCGTCGGTGGCTGACACGTGGTGTGGTGCTTTGAGGAGATCGCCGTCGCGCTTGCACACGCGCACACGCTCCACCGTGAGCAGGCTCTCCGGGAGCGTGGCCTCCAACCGCTCCACCGCTGTACGCACACTGGAGGTGGCACCGACGGCCATCACCATCAGTGGGACACCCTTGTTCTGCGCGAAGAAGCGCGCCCTTCGGCGCTGTCCATCTCGTACGCCGTCTACGCCCAGCATTACGGTTGCGCCCGCGACACCGCACTCGCGCAACAGATCGCACACCCCCACAAATGCGGGCACACCGTCGAGGCGCTCATGGCGGCCGATGTAGACGGTCAACTTCACGGCACTCGGCGGGGTAGGGTCTCCGGTTGCTTGCTTTGGACTATCCACCGATCGCTGAGACTCGCTACTTAGCAGACGATCTCCGTCAAGGGGATCCTCAACACCGAGACGGGTGCGCTCGAGCGTGACGAGCCCTTCGTGCTCGATACCTCCCATGCCCTCCAACAGCGCGTCGATACGGCTGGGGATGTCGACGGCAATCGCCACCAGGGGAAGGTCTTCGGAGAGAGTGAGCAGACGGTCGGTACGCAGTTGGTGCTTTGCCCCGAAGCCTTGAACCCCACGCAGCAGGATGCTCGCTCGGATCTCGTGACGGGCGTGGATGTCGAGCAACTCGTCCGCGAGCAGCCGTCCTTCGGCACGAGCGCGCTCGCCGAAGTAGGCGGTGAGAGTGAGCGCCTCCTCGCTCACAACACTCCCCCGAGCGCTCTCCCGAGCAACGCGGCGCCAAGGCCCACCACGACGCTTACACACACGTTGAGCGCACCCGCCACCATCTGCCCGTCCTCGCCCAATCTATGGGTCTCGAGCATCCACGTGGAGAACGTGGTGTAGGAGCCGAGCGTTGCCGACCCCGCCAGTACGAGCGCTTCGCCCGAGAGGGCCAATCCGGTGAGCACACCGAGTAGAAGAGCCCCGCTCGCGTTCACGGCAAGCGTTCCTGATGGAAAGCTCGTCGAGCTGCGTGTAGACACAGCACGGTCGAACAGGAAGCGGGCAATCGAGCCTACGCTCCCAAGTATCCCCACGGCGATCCATGCGGGTCCGCTCATGTCGCCCTCCATCGCGGATCGGGCGCGGGGAGTGTCAGGCGTACCTTCATGCAAGCGCTCTCACACGGCGGACGAGTGCGGAGGAGACGAATACCGCGACAAATCCCCCGAGCACGCTTGCGGTTATATAGCCCGCTGCCAGACCG
>JBOGYB010000553.1:0-1509 GCA_050696555.1 Solirubrobacteraceae bacterium
GATGTGGACCACGTCGCCGACCGCATCGCCACGGTCGAGGCTGCGCAGCATGCTCATGATCGGCGTGATCCCGCTGCCGGCGGTGATGAGGAGCAAGCTCTGTGGCAGCGGATCGGGGAGTACGAACGTACCTTCCACGCCCCCCAACCGCACTATCGCGCCGGGGCGGACTCGTGAGAACAGGAACGGCGAGACCTTCCCGCCTTCCACGAGCTTCGGGGTGATCGAGATGCGCCCGTCTGCGCGGAGGGGGTCGGAGGTGAGCGAGTAGGCGCGCCAGTGGTGGACCCCATCGACCTCAATCCCCAGCCGCAGGTATTGGCCGGGAAGGTGTCCCTGCCATTCCCACCCCGGCTTGATCGTGACCGTGACCGCGGTGGGAGTCTCGCGCTCCACCCGCTCCACACGACCGCGCATCTCGCGCGTCGACCACAGCGGGTTGATCAGCTCCAGATAGTCGTCAACCCGCAGCGGAGAGGTGAAGGACGCCGCCAACGCCAGCATTCGGCGGCGGCGGTCAGACACCGGTGGGGGGGCGCCGCGTTCAGCCATCCACGCGCCCGCTGGGGGTGTTCGTGACGTGCGATTTAGGAGAGGGTCCGGTTGGCAAGCTCATCTGACCTGGATCAATGGTACCTCAAATGAGGTTACATGCAAGCTGGTATCTTGAATCGAGGTGACGACGACGCTCGACATGCACGACACCGCTTCCGGCGAGGGCCTCACAATCGAGCAGCTCGCGGCGGAGGTTGGGATGTCGGTGCGCAACATCCGCAACCACCAATCGCGAGGGCTGCTACCCGCGCCGGAGGTACGTGCACGCGTGGGGTACTACGACTCCGAGCACGTCGCTCGCCTGCGCCTGATCCTCGACCTGCAGGCCGACGGGTTCAATCTCGCCGCGATCGAGCGACTGATCAGCTCCTCGGGGGGTGCCGCCGGCCGGTTGCTCGGTTTGCGAGCAGCGATGACAACCCCCTTTGCCACCGAGGCTCCGGAGGTGGTCACGGGTGAGGACCTGGCACGTAGGTTCGGCGAGGTGGACGCTAAGACCGTAGAGCGGATCCGCAAGCTGAAACTGCTTGTCCCGCTAGGGGAAGATCGCTTCGAAGTGCCCTCCCCGGCGCTGATGAAAGCCGCTGAAGAAGTCACCGCACTCGGGATCTCCCTGCATGCGGCGCTTGCACTCGTCGAGCGGGTGAGTCGCGATTGCGAGTCGATATCGCGTGCTTTCGTGAAGCTGTTCCTCAGAGAGCTATGGAATCCCTTCGAGGCATCGGGTCAACCGGACGAGCGCTGGGAGGAGATGATCGATGCGATCGATGCTCTACGGCCCATCGCCTCCGAGGCGCTGCTGGCGGTGTTCAAGCAGAGGATGACCACCCAGGTGGAGCGGGCGTTTGGCAAAGTGCTCGAGCAACAAGCCAAGCGCTCGAACTGAGCGATCGCCGGCCGATCACCGCGGCTCGGGGCAAATCTCGCTGCGCCGCATCAAACGCTTGTGCGTGG